>JABIIH010000096.1 GCA_018649245.1 Rhodospirillaceae bacterium
CGGGTGCTTCGGCGCTCGGCATGCGCAACCATTGATATCGAACGACTTCTGAAAGCAAATCCGGATCTATAGTGATGTCTCGATCCTTTAGGAATACGCCAAGCAATTCTTCCAATTCCTGGAAGAAGCGGTCTTTTTCAGCGGCAAAACTAAGGAACGAGCAATCTTCGGTGAACCAGTAAAGTTCGCCGTAACCTTCATATTCCACCCCCCAACCGGCGCCGTTGTAAATATCGTCCAAGCGTTTTCCGTAATAATCCATTTCCTCTGAGACCAGGGAAGAGGGCAGAATAGCGGGTGCCTCATCGACCAGGAAACGAACAAAATCGGTAAAAGGAATATCCAAATGCCGGCGCAAAAAGAACAGGATGAAGGAACTTGCGCCAAGGCTATGGAGGGTCATCATCAACCAAGCAAATTTCCAGGTCCGCCGCCACTGATCATGGGGCATAGAAGCGGTTTCGACGACGATTGGTACGTTTTCCATCACTTTGTCAGGACCGATAGTGGCACAGTGGATGGGTTTAATGTCTGATTTTCGCAGTTTTAAGCCAAATTGCGCCTGATAGTCAGGATCGCCCATATCGGTATTGGGAAACGCCTCAAGCCAATATAAGTACAGCGATCTCAATTCCGAATTCAGTACATCCTCGACCCCGGCAATAAAACTATCGTAGGTTTCCCCCGGCAAGCCTACGATCATTTCAGTCCAGGTGGGAATTCCAGATTGGGCGAATTTGCTTTGCAGCGAGCGGTAGGTATCCATCTTGATGTTGCCGCGCTTTATATTTGCCAGAACTTCCTTACTATTGCTTTGGCGTGAAAGATTTACGCCTTTGTCGAGGCCGTGATCGAACAGCAACTTACCGGTATCAAATACGTTGGTATCGGTGTTTTTACCGTAACAGACTCGAAACCGTTGCGGATAGCCGTAGCGCTTTTTGGCGTCAGCAAAAGCCTGTGCTAATTCAATATCCCGCCGGTGCATGCCAAAATTGGAATCGGCTCCGAATACATAGCCAATTTTATTTTGACCAATCCATTCGATTTCCTGTTTTGACCGCTCTAAGCTATGATATTTGAAACGCCGTCCAATGTCCCCCTTACCCCAATAGCAAAAGGTGCATTGAAAGGGACAGCCACGATTCGATTCCAAGATGGCCTGAAAAGAAAACTGCGGATTTTCGCTGATTAAATTTTCAAACAATCCGCCGACATAGGGCGACGGCAAATTGTCCAGGTCTCGCTCGAAAGGATATTCTCCGTCATTGACGATGATGCTACCACCATCACGCCAGCTAACTTGGGGAATGTTTGAAAATTCCCGGGATGAAAGATTACGAACCAAAATGTCGCCAAAAGGCATTTCACCTTCGCCGCGCACACAGACATCGATAAAGGGATGTTCTGCCATGAATTCGGTCGGATCATGCGGCACACTGCCGCCGCCAAAAATGATCAGACACTCTGGATAGCGCGCCTTAATTTCGCGGGCAACGTGAAGCGACAAATTGGCGCTCCAGGAATAAAGTGAAAATGCCGCCACATCCGGTGCCTCGATTTGCGCCAATATGTTGTCGGGCAAATCGGCTTTGAACAGGTATGGTGCGAACTCGTAGCCATCACGAATGGCGGGAATTTCACGGGCATAGGCGTGAAGGCAGCCCGACACCAGCGGTAGATAAGCGCCATTGTCGTGCACCAGATTATATTCGTTCAGATATACGCGTGGTCTGGACCGAAATTCGATTCCTGACGATTTAATATCCATTGGTCAGCCCTTTCTCCACCCCCCATTTTTCGACCATGCCTTACGGCGTCTATATCTTATAGGGCAGCTTTTGGAAAATCATACCATAAAGAAGAATAAAATTTGGTTACTCAATTGCGCAGGATTTCTCATTGTGAAGGAAAGTTATCAAATTAGGAAAACAGGTACTGTTCATTGTCGAATTCGAGTTGTATTGCTTTTCATGTCGGTTTATTGAAATTTAACCAACTCAGCGGGAATGGAGCCAATTGCTTTGATATGTTAAAATTAGACCCGAAGCCAAACATCAAGAAAAAGGGATGGTACGTTCTATTCGTCATCAAGCTGTCCGATGATCAGTGATTTTCGCCCTCGGTTTCAATTTCGACCCAGCATCTCCGACATTGAACAAAATTATGCTTCGTCCCGCGACGCTCTGTTGGCTGGCAATTACGAATTGGCCGCCAAGCTGGCCAGGGATGAAGACGACCTCGAAATATTGGGTTGTGCCCTGATCGGCTGCGGCGCTATTGGCCGGGGATTAAAATATCTTGAAAATTCGGCTAACAGCCATGGCGACACCGCCCTCTTCCAAGCCTTCGCCTATTGGTGTTTGGGTGACACAGATCAAGCCGTTCATAAATTGGGCAGTCTGGCGGCAGGTGACTTAGCGGTTACGGCGCGGCAATTCATTCAATTGATCTCCACGGACCTCACCAAGGTGGTCATCTTTTACCCTCCTGAATTTTCGCCGCCGCCATCTGACCGCTCGATCCCGGGACTGGAGCTCCGCGAAATCTATGCGGTCGATTTTGATCCCACCCAATCATTACACGAGATATTAGAAGAGGGTTTTGATCCTGACGTGATTATTACTTTGGGGCTGTTCGGCGAAAAATTACCTCGCGGATTGACTGCGCTCGATTGCCAGTTCGTGATCCTCGCTGTGGATTTTGACATCTACTTTGCCGGTCAAGCCGAAGAACTGATACGGGCGGATGTTATTTTGTCCGCTTGTAGCTACGAACATCATGGTTTGACAGGTATCTATGGCGGGCGGGTGGCTGCTTTTCCCGGCCTATCCTTTGATACAGAAACCGGTTATGAGGGTAGTGGATGGCGCACCAAAAAAGATATTGATATATTTTTTTCCGGCCGGGCATTTTATCGTCATGCAGTGGAAAAGGCACGGATGCTGTTTCGCCTCGCGACCATTGACGATCCTGAGTTGAACATCCTAATCCACCACGGTTACTTGAACGCAGATGATTATAGAAACTACATTGAACGAGCAAAGATCGTTCCAATTATTCATCGTTTTCCGTTCACCATCACCCAAGGACGCTTTGTCTCGGCGCTACGTTTTGGAAGTACTGCATTTACTGACGACGGAATTCTGCCGGCGGTTTGTCTTGATATCAGCGCCGGCGTCTCCCGAAAATTCGATCAAGACCGAGTTGAAGAGGATCTTGAAAATATTCTTGGCAACAGCGATGCAGTCTGCAAATTTGCCTTGGAGAACGAAACGGAAATTGCAAAAGAACTAGACGATTTGTTCTGGTCGCCTCCCGAACGTGAGGAACGGATAATTAAATTTGCTTTGTTCCAAACAGTTTTAGCCGGCCATCCTGTGCCAAATCAAATCCAGCCTCGGCGTGCCGACTCTATGCCAGCAATTGCGACTGAGCACCATCAGGCAGAGATATCTTTCGCGGCCTTCTTGGACAAACCTCTCGACCTTGAAATCCGCCGCCAAACGCGGCTCGATTTTGAAGCTGGTCTTAGCTTGAAAGCAAATTCTCTCGCCTTGAGATTTAATTTTGCTCGATTTTTGTGGATAGCAGAAGACCGGCAAACAGCTCTGGCCCAGTTCAAAATCGCAGCAGATTTATGCGATAGCGGCGCGTTCGATCCCTTGCGGGATAGTTTGCACTCGCATTTGCTGCAACCACTCGGCGACATGATGCCTTACCAGGAATATTACCTGCGCTCCGTCACGGATCTGCTCGGAAAAGACAGCAAATGCTCTGGCGCACGCGCGGTAATTGCCTCCACCATTGCGACCTATCAAGCCGTGGATAAATTACAAAACAACCTGTTGGAAGATGGAATTGAGAGCCTTCATCAGGCTTTGGTTCATTTTGAAGATAATTTCATAGCCTTGAGACTATTAACCAAAGCTTATGCGGCGGCAGAGAGACCACCTAACGATATTGCCGCAATGTTTCGCCAGACTCTCATGCTATATCCACCATTTATTACTGAATTACTACCAATTGGTTTGATGGCTGAGCGAAATATTGGTCGCGATTCTGATGCCTTGGAATGGGTAAAGAAGTGGGCTTATTTAATGGTCCGAGTTGATTGGGGCGAAGCCAATGCACATCCCATTCCAGATCAAACCTGGGAACATGCCCAACATTATTTTCACCGGCTACCACCCAAGTTGTACAAACAACTTGCAGACAAATTTCCAGACAAGGTTCAAATTACTCAGTGAATTAAAATAATTAGCGCGTTTTAATTTTTACCGGCTGAGCCGCGAAGTGAGGTTTTCCCAAACCCGATCAATAGCCAGACCACTATAGAACAACTCGGTGCATTTTTCGGTTTCACCTGGCGTCAGGTAACGGACATCGCCAAGCGGCATTGCCTGCAGTTGGACAGCGGCGGATATTTGCAAATAAACCGCCATTAACGTCGCACCTTTGATATCCGGTCCCGCGACTGAACAGCCGTGACCGCGCATCAGGATGACGCTGCTTTCTCCCAGACTTTTGGCCAAATCACGGCCATGCTCCATATTACGTACCAGCATATCTGTATCGCCGAAATTATCGTGAATATCCCAAATTGGGATATCCTGCCCGATTGCCGCCGCGGTATGAATAATCGGTTGCAGCTGGGTACCGGTGACACCAAACGGAATAACTGAAAGTGAATGATTGTGGACAACAGAATGCACTTCCGGTCGGGCTTCCATGATCGCGCCATGGATAAACCGCTCGCCATAGGGTGTTAAGGCCGAGCCATCGACACTGTTGCCTTCGAGATCAAACTCCATGATATCGTCGCGACTGACAATCTCCGGTGCGCGAGAACAGGATATGAAAAAGTGCATGGGGTTATCAGGATTTCGGATACTTATGTGACCAAATGAATCGACCACATTTTCATTGGCGAGGACATGATTGGCAACTACCAATTCGTCCAAGAGATCTTCGAGTTTCACACTCATTTTATGAAAGTTACCCCGGTTCAAATTATTATCAATTCAATTAGAAATCTAAGTAATATTAAGGATTTAGTCCATACCGAAAACCATGCAGTTTGGCATTTACGGCCAGATGGTTTAAAGAATGCGGGATATTATTTAATAAATTTGTTTAACGAGATTGGTTTAATTAAATGCCGTCCAAAAAGAAAACAAATGGCAGTTTGGCACCTTCTAAAAGTGTTGGATTTCTCATTCGGGATACCATGCTGCATATGCAAATTGTGCTGCGCGCTCATTTACAAGAACACAATCTCTCGACCGCGCAATGGTATCAGCTTCGCGTGTTGTGGGAAGAAGAGGGCATCAGCCAACGGGAACTCAGCCAACGGGTCTGCACCACCGAGCCGACGACCCAAAGCGCTTTATTGCGGATGGAAGATCAGGGCATCGTCAAACGAGTGCGTAGTAAAACGGACCGCCGTACCAATCATATTTATTTGACCAAAAAAGGCCGTGCGCTGGAACCCAAATTGATCCCCTATGCGATGAGCGTTAATGATGTGGCAGCCAAGGGCATCAGCAAAAAAGAAATTAAAGACTTCACCAAAGTGATCAATAAAATCCGCACCAACATAATTGAAGAGATTGCTGCCCAGGATTAAGCCCGCGCTTTCCGGTAATGTAATTGTGGTCTCTAGGCGTTGTACAAGTTGACCACAATTTTTCAAATTGCTAAGATTTCTAAGTAAATAGTAAATGCGGCGAAAGTGCCGGTGTTAGGGAATATGGTTCGAAAAATGAGTATTCAAGTGACTTGGTATGACTAATGCTTCGGTTTGGTTGACGGAAAAAGATGTTACGGGTGCCATCGATCTCAACGCCGCAATTGATGCACTCGAGAATGTATTAAAATCTGAGGCACAGCAGCAGGCGGAAAATATGACTAAAACCCATTTGATGGTTGGCGACAACAACGCCATGCACGCCCTTGGCGGGGCAGTACATTCGCTCGGAGTTTGCGGCACTAAAACTTGGGTTAATATTGATGGTAAATCCTCGACTATGTTATTGCTGTTTTCGCTCACAGATGGTGCTTGCCTGGCGGCGATTGAAGCAACAGCACTGGGTCAGATGAGAACCGCGGCAATGACCGGATTGGGCACCCGCTGGATGGCAGATCAAAACATCACCGAAATGGCGATTATCGGCACCGGTAAGCAGGCATTGCCACAAATCGCAGCTTGTTTGGCTGTAAGGCTCATTTCGAAAGTCCGAGTTTTCAGCAGGACACCAGAAAAACGAAAGGCCCTGATCAAAGCTGTTGAAGCCGAATTTCCAGATCTTGAAGTGCTAAATTGTGAGAGCTTGGAGGATGCTGTGCATAATGTACCGCTGATTACATTGTGTACTAATGCGACGGCACCTTTTTTTAACGCTGAAATGGCGGCCAAAGGTGCGCATATCAATGCGGTTGGCGCCATTGTTCCGGCGCGCGCTGAGTTTAGCGGTGATATCTTTCCGCGTTGCTCGGCGATTGCCGTTGATACGGTGGCGGGCGTCAAAGCGCTGTCCCGGGAGTTTATCAATTACTATGAAGACGGTGCGGGCAATTGGGAACAGGTAAAACCAATATCGCAATTGATAGCCGATGGTTACGCCCGACCGGCTGATGTTGATCTTACGTTATTTAAAGCCATGGGTATGGGCATTTCCGATGTTGCCATCGCCCATGAAGTATATAGCCGGTGTGCCGGTAGTGACAATGTGCACACCCTGCCTGAACGGCGGCGGCAAAAACTGCCGTTGCAAACAATAAACTAGAAAAAAATCAAACGGAGAACAGAAAAATGAGTAGCGACTATTTTATGGATCGTAGCGGTTGGACCCCCGATGAACTAGATTTGTGGGAGCCGATTAAGATATCAAAAGAAGAAATTGATGAAGAAATTGACCGCTTGGCCAGCCAGCCGCGTCCTTCAAACGGTCGTCGGCATTCTCTGATCGTTCATCCGCGCTGGCAGGAACTTGGTGTTGGCCCTGGCCTCAACCCCGGCGTTCGCGTGACCCTTGAAGTGTTGCTGCCCGGTGAAGAGACGACGCCAATCCGTCATAATTCAACTCAAATTAATTTCTGTATCCTTGGTAGCGGGGCGACAATCGTCGGCGGTAATCGGGTAAATTATACTCAGTACGATACCTGGAATTTCCCCTCGATGACAACCTACCGGCATATCAACGATTCCGATCAGATCCATGCCCGGCTGTGTTACAGCAATGCGCCGATGCTGGAAAAGCTCAATGTTCATATCGTTGAAGATGATGCGCCGGAAATGTCCTTGCGTACCGTAGATGGTGGCTGTGAGGCTGCGGATAAACCGCTTTATAACCGCTCGGATAAAATTGTGCCGCTTGGTGATGAGGGTGCGTTGCTGATGCCCTATGAAATTCTCGTCAATCCTGAACCAGTGGAAAACAAATCACTGCATTGGCCTTGGGCAGGGGTTGAGTCCGAACTGGAGAAACTCGGTTCCCTGGATAAAAACTATCGCGGGCGTCGGCTTTATATGATGTATAACCCGGCAACCGGTCGCCATAATGGTATTACGCCTAACTTCTTTGCCACCATTACCATCCGCCCGGGCGGCATTGTAGACCGGCCCCATCGTCATACTTCATCAGCGATTAATTACTATTTTGCCGGCAGCGGTTACTCGGTGGTTGATAAAAAACGCTATGAGTGGAAAGCGGGTGATCTGATGCTGTCAGCGCCGGGCTGGGGGGTGCACAATCACGCCTCCTATGACGATACCGTCTATGAGCTGACCGTGCAGGATCAGCCGTTGATGATCTATATGGAATCCTTGCTCTGGCAGGAAAATCTGAAAGAGCCGTGGCGTCTCTTGGGATCTGAAAACGGCTTTGAGACCAATGCCGATGAATTAACCAAGGCCTCTTAAGGAGAGGAACAGGTTCAGGATGGAAATTGCCCCACTTTCATCAGCCCTTGGCGGGGAGGTAAAAGGCGTCGATCTGTCGCAGGAAATGTCCGCCGAATTGTGGCAGGATATTCATGACGTTTGGTTGGAATACAAAGTCTTGGTTTTTCGTAACCAAGACTTGTCAGAGGAAAGCCATTTACGATTTGCGAAATCTTTTGGTGAGCTGCAGCCAGTGCGGTCAGCAACTCACATTGTTGGCGATGATCAGCCTTTTATGTATATCGCCAATCGCCCGGTAAACGGGGTGCCGGGTATCTTGCCGAATGGCGAAATGCATTTTCATAATGATCAAAGCTATTATGAATTTCCTTGTAAGGCCTCGTTCTTGTATGCGCTTGAAATTCCCAAACAAGGCGGCAATACAATGTTCCTAAACACGGTTAAAGCCTATGAGATGCTAGATAATGAGTTGAAGGAAAAGTTGAGCGGGCTCAGCGTTTTCAACGTCTACGACTATGACCGCAATCCAACGGCACCGTCTGATGTCTATGATGCCGAGGCTCCTCAATTTACTCATCCCTTAGTGATCGAGCATCCGGAAACAGGTGAAGCGGCGCTTTTTACCAGCCGCTTGATGAGCCATCATATTGTAGGCATGGAGCGCGCTGAAAGTGATGCGTTGCTCAATCAACTTTTTGATCATGCCGAAGGTTTAGCTCTGCGCTATGAACATGTTTGGCAAATTGGCGATCTAGTGATGTGGGATAATTTTGCCAGCCAGCATGCCCGCACCGATTTTGACCCCGAAGAGACCCGCGTTATGCGCCGGATCACAGTGGCCGGGTCGCGACCGGTTGGCCTTGGAGTGGCTGCATGAGTGAATTTGATCTTAACGGCCGCGTCGCCATCGTTACCGGCGGCGGTACTGGAATTGGCAAATCCTACAGTGAAGCTTTTGCTCAAGCAGGTGCGAAAGTCGTGATCGCCGATATTGCAGCAGCAGAGGGTGAACAAGTTGCTGGTACAATATCCGATAACGGCGGCACGGCGCTTGCTGTGGCGACAGATATTGCTGACGAGGCCAAGACCTTGAATATGGCTGCCGCCGCCATTGATGCTTTTGGCTCGATTGACATATTGGTCAACAATGCTTCCTTGATGAGTACTCTGGAGCGCCGTCCCTGGCACGAAATAGATGTCGAGGAATGGGATCAGGTGATGGCTGTTAATCTCCGAGGTATGTTTCTTTGCTGCCGGGCGGTCTATCCACAGATGAAAAAACAGCAAAGCGGCAAGATTATAAATATTTCATCGAGCCGGTTTTGGCTGGGTGCGCCGATGCGGCTGCATTACTCGACATCAAAGGCGGGGGTAATCGGTTTTACTCGCTCACTGTCACGCGAAGTCGGTGATGACAATATCTGCGTCAACGCGATAACACCGGGCTTTACTGAAAGCGATACCCAACTTGCTTCAAGCACACCGGAATATCTGGCCCAATCCGCAGGACGCCATAAAGGCCGCGCTTTTAAGCGGGCGCAATTGCCCGCCGATCTTGTCGGCACGGTGTTGTTTCTAGCCTCTGATGCCAGCAATTTCATGACCGGCCAGACCATCAATGTCGATGGCGGCGAATCGATGCACTAACCCGAGGTTTTTTATGAGCGATCGCATACCACGTTTACAATTTGAAGAATTGGAAGCCGGACTGGCAGAGGTCTTGCGCCCCCGGGTGGAACGGCTCGGCTATCTCGGTGAATTGTTTCAATGCGCCGGTCATGCGCCAAAAGTACTGCAAAATTTCATGCAGATGACGGAAGAGTTAAAGCAAGCTGTGCCCGACAATTTAACCGAAACTGTTGCTTTAACCATAGCCACCTCAACCGAAAATATTTATGAGCGCAACCAACATGAGCGATTGTCGCGCCGGCTCGGCTATTCACTGGAATGGATTGCGGAGGTGAATGCTTGTGACCCGGAAGAAACGCTGCATATGTCGGATGACGAGATTGCGGCGCAGAAATATGCCCTGGCAGCGATTAAAACTTTCGGCAATGATGTCGCCCAGGAATTTGATGTGCTGATCGATGAAGTTGGGCATGCGGTCGCGGTGGCCTTGGCGATGGCGGTTGGACGCTGCATCACCCACGCGATTACCGTGAACACCTTGGAATTGGCGCCACCGGCGCCGTCAGTTTTTGAAAAAGATGTAGTTTAAGGAACTAAATAAATGACAAAACTTCGCCTCAATTTTGCCGCTAGCGAATATGATCACTTTCGCGACCTCGTTGATGGCACCGTATCAGCGGAAGGGATCGATTTAAACTGCTTGCGGTTTTCAGTCGAAGAGACTTTCGCTCGCTTTGTAAATTTCCAGGAATGGGAAGTTTCGGAAATGTCGTTCGGCAAGTTTGTCTCCTTCATCTCACAGGATAATGGTAAGGTCATTGGCCTGCCGGTGTTCCCATCCCGCGTCTTTCGTCAATCCTCTATCTATGTAAAAGCCGACAGCCCGCTCAACGGTCCGGAGGATTTGGCCGGCAAAAAAATTGGTATCCCGGAATGGGCGCAAACCGCTTCGATTTATACCAGGGGCTGGCTGGTTGATCAGCTTGGTATTCCGTTGACTGATATCGAGTGGTTTCAATCTGGCGTCAATCAAGCGGGAAGAGAGGAAAAGGTAAAACTTAAGTTGCCAAAAGGCGTTTCGCTGACGCCGGTGTCAGACAAGTCGCTCACAGAATTATTGCTCAAAGGTGATGTTGATGCTGTGGCGACAGCCCATCCACCACAACCTTTTGAAGATGGTGATCCCAGCATCAAACGGCTTATTCCAAATTACCGTGACGTAGAAGAAGCTTATTTCAAAGAAACCAATATTTTCCCAATCATGCACATTATTGCACTGCGGCGTGATGTCTATGAAGCCAATCCCTGGATCGCGATGAATTTGTATAAAGCCTTTGCGGCATCGAAGGAAAACAGTGTGACGAGAGCGCTAGAGATTACTGCGACACGTTTCCCTTTCGCTTGGTGTTATGAGGCGGCCGAGCGAACTAAGGATTTGTTTGGCGATGATTTCTTTCCCTATGGATTGGAGCCCAACCGCCCCACCTTGGAGGCTTTTCTCAAATATTCCTATGACCAGGGCATCTGCCACAGGAAGGTTACACCGGAGGAGTTGTTTCCGGAAGAACTGGGCAAAGTCTTTAAAGTGTAACTCAGCCAAGTGGCTGAACTTTGGAAATTTAACCATTGCCTGCTCTCGTCGTCGAACAAGTTGATGCCAATCGGTGAAGTTAGGTGGTACCGAAGCCTAACTCATAAATTAAAATTTAAATCGCTATAGGCGGCATGGTCAATAACAGAATATGGCTAAAGAGCCCACTTATGTTCCTATTCGGAAATCAAATTTGGCTGAATTATGACGTCAGTCTTAGTTGGTATTTCGCGTCATTTCCATTTCCTAGAAACGGGCGGTTAGCTCGGTAATACATTTGTGATGCAGTTGTGAATTGCCCATTATCCCAGGCAAACTATATGCTCTTCGATGTCGGGCGAGTAACCATCAGAAAAATCCCAGCAGCCTCAAAAATCCATCCATGCGGTGGCCGACATAAAAAATGAAACAACACCTCGCTTGAGGTATTTTTTTGGGTATTGATCCCTATTTTTTCACACACTAACGACTACCAAACTGGAAAAAAACTATGAACGAAAAAACTAAATCTCTAATTCTGATCATTGGAGCTATTACTCTTGCTATCGTCTTCATCGCATTTGGCGCCGGTAAGTTCATCGATCCTTCAAAATGGGAAACGAAATTCGAGGCTTGGGGTGAGAACGGCGGTGACAAAATAGTCCACAGAAGCGGCGGGATTTCCCTGCCGTGGGCGGAGTAAAACTCTGCCACCTGTACCTTCGGTCTTTTTGAGGACGGAAGGTGGAAGGATGTAC
>JABIIH010000230.1 GCA_018649245.1 Rhodospirillaceae bacterium
CGCCCGCCAACGCTTGATGCCGGTGGTGCGACGGGCCGAGATGCTGGGCGAGCTTATGCGTCTCAAATGGTCAATTGCGGTCGGCGGCACCCATGGTAAAACAACCACGACGTCTTTGGTCGCGGCCTTGTTGGAGGCCGCCGAGATGGATCCAACGGTTGTTAATGGCGGCATTATTAATGCCTGGGGAACCAATGCGCGGCTGGGCGACGGCGACTGGATGGTCGCCGAGGCGGATGAATCCGATGGTACGTTTGTTAAATTGCCCTCGACCATCGCCGTCGTTACCAATATCGACAGTGAGCATATGGATCACTACGGCTCGTTCGATGCCTTGCGTGATGCTTTTGTCACCTTTGTCGAGCAAATCCCGTTTTATGGCTTCGCAGCCCTTTGCATAGATGATGCCGAAGTGCAGGCGCTGATCCCCCGGGTCTCGGATCGTAAAATTATCACCTATGGCGAATCTCCTCAGGCTGACATCCGGGTGGCTAATATTGAGGCCTCACGGGATGGCTCCAGTTTTGATATTGTCGTTGCTGATCGTAAATCGGGCGAAGAACGCACAATCGAAAAACTGCAGTTGCCGATGGTCGGCGGGCACAATATTCTGAATGCTGCTGCGGCCATCGCCATTGCTTTGGAAATGGGCATTGCTGATGAATTGATCCGCCAAGGACTCTCTAATTTTGCCGGCGTTAAGCGCCGCTTCACCAAAACCGGTGAAGTCGGTGGTATTTCGATCATTGACGATTATGGCCACCATCCGGTGGAAATTTCCGCTGTCCTTGAAGCCGCCCGCACGGCGACCCCGGAAGGCCGGGTCATGGCCGTCGTGCAACCCCATCGTTATTCCCGTTTGCAGGATTTGTTCGAGGAATTCTGCACTTGCTTTAACAATGCCGACATTGTTGTGGTCGCTGATATTTACGCTGCCGGTGAAGCGCCAATTGAAGGGATTAGCCGGGATGGCCTGGTGGAGGGCCTGCGTTCGCATGGTCACCGCATGGTGATCCCGCTGGAGCAACCCGAAGACCTCGCTGGTTTGGCTGATAAACATATGAGTTCGGGCGATATGGTGGTGTGCTTAGGGGCGGGTAATATTACAGCCTGGGCTAACAGCTTGCCGGGCGAGCTCACCGATTTGCGCGGATCCAAGAAGGAGGAGGCCGGATGATGGCTGCTCCCAGTTTCCAAGATGGCTTGTTGGCAAAACTTCCACCCGTTAAAGGACGACTGGAAGAAAATGCCGAGCTCGCCAAATCGACCTGGTTCCGGGTCGGTGGGCCTGCCGAAGTTATGTTCCAGCCGCGTGATCTCGATGATTTGACTGATTTTCTAACTCACAAGCCGGTGGATATACCCATAACGGTGATTGGTATCGGCTCAAATTTGATGGTGCGGGACGGCGGTGTGCCGGGTGTTGTGATCCGGCTCGGCGAAGTGTTTACCGATATTGCGGTTGATGATTTGGAAATTGTTGCTGGCGGCGGCGTGTCCAATCTCAGGCTCGCCAATGCAGCGCGGGATGCAGGTATTAAAGGTTTCGAGTTTTTGACCGGTATTCCCGGTGCGGTAGGTGGGGCGCTCCGCATGAACGCTGGTGCTTATGGTGCTGAAACCAAGGATATTGTGCAAAGCGTTAAGGCGATCGATGAGCGCGGTGCAATTATTGAGCTTTCGCTCGCCGATATGAAGTTCAGCTATCGCCATTCCGCTGCGCCGGCTGATCTTATTTTTGTCGAAGGCCGTTTCAAAGGGGAAGCCGGCACGCCAGCGGGCATCGGGGCCCGGATGAAAAGTATTCGGGCGCAGCGGGAGCAATCCCAGCCGATTAAAACACCGACCGGCGGCTCTACGTTTACCAACCCACCTGACGCCAAAGCGTGGGAGCTTATTGATCAAGCCGGTTGTCGCGGCCTCATGCGTGGCGGCGCGGTGGTCTCGGAGAAACATTGTAATTTCCTCATTAATACCGGCTCGGCAACGGCGGCTGATCTTGAAGGGCTTGGTGAGGAAGTGCGCCGCCGGGTGTTTGAGACCAGTGGCGTAAAATTGGAATGGGAAATTCGCCGCATCGGCGTGCCCGGCCAGCCAAACGCCCGGGAGGTTTCCTCATGATGCGGCACGTGGCGGTTTTGATGGGCGGCTGGTCGGCAGAGCGGGAAGTGTCGTTGGTGAGCGGTGCCGCTGTCAGTAACGGTTTGACTGAAGCCGGTTACCGTGTGACGTCGATTGATGTACAGCGTGACGTTGGCGCTTTGCTGACGCGGCTCTATCCCAAGCCGGATGCGGTCTTTAATGCCCTGCATGGCCGTTACGGTGAAGATGGTTGCGTTCAGGGCTTGCTCAATATTCTCGATATTCCATATACCCATTCCGGCGTACTTGCCTCGGCTTTGGCGATGGATAAACCAGTGGCGAAATCGATCTTTGAAGCGGTCGGAATTAAGGTCGCCGAGCATAAAATTGTCAGCCGTGAAGAACTTGTCGCCGGCGTCATGGAGCCGCCTTTTGTCGTCAAACCCTATAACGAAGGTTCCAGCGTCGGCGTTCACATAGTTATGGAAGGGGACAATTATCAGCCGGCTGAAGAAGAATGGAGCTTTGGCCGTAGCGTGATGGTTGAGAAATTTGTACCCGGCCGCGAGCTTACCGTGTCGGTCATGGGGGAGCGGCCTTTGGCTGTTACCGAGATCACTACCGGGCACGGTTTTTATGACTACGACGCCAAATATGCCGATGGCGGCTCCGAGCACCAAATACCCGCCGAGATTCCAAAAGATGTTTATGAAGAAGCCATGCGAATTTCAGTATTGGCCCATAAATGTCTGGGCTGCCGTGGCGTGTCGCGCGCCGATATCCGCTATGACGGCTCCGATCTATACCTGCTGGAGATAAACACTCAGCCTGGCATGACCCCGACCTCGCTGGTGCCGGAACAGGCAGCGCACGCAAATATTTCGTTTAACGAGTTGGTAAGCTGGCTGGTGGAGAATGCAGCCACCGATGATTAATGGTGCAACATAATGGCATGGTTTAGCAAATCCAGTGCCGCCACTAAAAAGGCAGTCAGCACGCGCGGCAAAAAACGGCGGCGCGTGAAGCCGCTGTGGCGCAGTTCATTGTTTGTTACCGGCTATGTGCTGGTAATTGTCTCCAGTGCCAGCCTTGCCGGTTGGTGGGTGTGGCAAAGCGGCTGGGTGCAATCCACCACCGAGCGCGCTAAATGGATGATTATTGCCGGCGCCGCGAAAACCGGTTTTTCAGTACGTGAGATATTTGTCGAAGGCCGTTTTGAGACGCCGCGGAAAAGCCTCCTAAAGGCGCTGCGTCTAGAGAGAGGTGCGCCGATCCTGGCTTTTGATCCGCAAGCGGCGCGGGCGCGGGTCGAAGCGCTGCCCTGGGTGCGCCATGCGGTAATTGAACGGCAATTGCCGGATGTTGTGCATCTGCATTTGAACGAACGGCGGCCGATGGCCTTGTGGCAGCGCGGCGGAAAATTTTCTCTCATCGATACAAATGGTGAGTTGATCCCGCTGAAAGATGTCAGCAATTATACCAATCTTATTGTCGTGATCGGTAAGGATGCGCCACGTCATGCGGCCGTGCTGTTCGAGGTTTTGGCAACTGAACCTAAATTGGCAAGCCGGGTTAAGGCGGCGGTCCGGGTCGGCGCGCGGCGCTGGAATCTTCATCTTATCAACAAGATTAAAATACAGCTGCCGGAAGATGATCCAGGTGCCGCCTGGAGTCATTTGGCCGAGCTCAATCAAAAACATGCCTTGCTGGCCCGAAATTTAATTAGTGTGGATTTGCGGCTGGCTGATCGAATTGTCATTCGGGAAGTTAAAAAAGGCTCGCCCGCTGAAAAATTCGATATTGTTCCAAACCTGCCAAAAAGAAACCAGCCGCCGAAATCCCAGCCATTTAACCGTCCTAACCGCCATCCCGGTGGCCGCTTAATCAGCGAAAGAGATACCTAAAGTTGACTAAATGATACAGAAAACGCCATCTAAAACAGCCAGCCGAACTGGCCTCATAACTGCCCTTGATATCGGCACGACCAAGGTTGCGTGTTTTATCGCGCGCCCCTTGGAAAATGGTGATGCCGAGGTAATTGGCGTCGGGCATCAGGTTTCAAAAGGCATCAGAAATGGCAATATCGTCGATATGGCGGCGGTTGAAGATTCAATCCGGACCACGGTTGAAACCGCTGAGCAAATGGCCGGTGAAAATGTCCACGATGTCGTGTTGTGTGTCTCTGGCTGCATTCCCGAATCCAAATTGATATCCTTTGATGTTGCCATATCGGGCCATGAAATTAGCGACGTCGATCTTAAACGCGCTCTTGATCCAACGTGGCTTTACTCACAGCAGGCTGAAGATCGTCAGATTATTCACACCGTTCCTGTCGCCTATAGCATCGACGGCAATCCCGGTGTTAAAGATCCGCGCGGCATGTATGGCGAAAAACTTGGTGTCAATATGCATGTCATTACCGCTTCCGCCGGAGCACTTCGTAATATGACGGCGTGTATTAACCGCTGCCATTTGGATATCGAATCCCGGGTCGTGGCACCTTATGCCGCCGGTCTGTCTTGTTTGGTCGAAGATGAAAAAGAGCTTGGCGTAATTTGCATCGATATGGGTGGTGGGACGACCGACCTATCAGTCTTTTTCGATGGCGAGATCGTTTATACTGATTCAGTGCCGCTCGGCGGCAATCATGTCACCAATGATATCGCCCGCGGGCTGTCGACACCGGTTTCTTATGCGGAGCGAATGAAAACACTTTACGGCAGTGCCGTGCCGTCACCTTCAGACGATCAAGAAGTCATCAAAGTGCCCCTCGTCGGCGAAGAGGATGATGGCGAAAATCAAATTTCACGGTCAATGCTGGTGGGTATTATCCGGCCCCGAATTGAAGAGATTTATGAGTTGGTTCGCGAAAAATTGGAGCCAACCGGGTTTGAAAAGGCCGGCGCGCGCCGAGTTGTATTAACCGGCGGGGCTTCACAATTGACCGGAGTACGCGAATTAGGCGCTGAAATGCTGGATAAACAGGTCCGTTTGGGGCGGCCAAATTACGTTAAAGGATTGGCTGAATCCGTTAATGGGCCTGCGTTTTCGGCCCCTGCGGGTCTTATTCAAGTGATTTTGAAGGAACGCAATGCGTCGGCGATGACATCATCGCGCACGATTGCGGTATCGGGCGGTAAATTTGGCCGTTTTGGACAATGGATAAAGGAAAACATTTAGTAACCTTTTGCCCATAGAATCTTGGGCAATGTGATTTTGTTCTCAATTGGGGAAATTGAGGAAACGAACCGCTCCTCTGCTGGAGAAGCCAGCATATCCGGCGGGTGAGCAAATTGTTTTGGAGTTGGAGACCATCATGAGCATCAATCTTACGCTACCTACGGGCTCGATCGAGTCAGAATTAAAACCCCGTATTACGGTTATCGGCGTCGGCGGCGCCGGCGGTAACGCGGTTAACAATATGATTTCTTCAGGCTTGGAAGGTGTCGAATTCTTAGTTGCCAATTCCGATGCCCAGGCTTTGTCGCATTCTAAATCCGAGCGGCGCATTCAGATGGGGATAAATATCACCCAGGGTCTGGGTGCTGGTGCAAATCCGGATATAGGCCGAGCCGCTGCCGAAGAATCAATGGAAGAGATAGTCTCCCATATGCGGGATGCCAATATGGTGTTTATCACGGCTGGTCTCGGCGGTGGTACAGGTACGGGAGCGGCCCCGGTGATTGCCAAGGCTGCCCGGGAATATGGCATCCTGACGGTTGGTGTCGTGACCAAGCCCTTCCAGTTCGAGGGTGCCAACCGGATGAAAATGGCCGAAGCCGGATTGGATGAATTGCAGCAATATGTCGATACACTGCTGATTATTCCTAACCAAAATTTATTCCGTGTCGCCAATGAAAAAACCACTTTTGCAGATGCCTTCAAGATGGCTGATGACGTGCTGTACTCAGGTGTACGCGGCGTCACTGATCTGATGGTTATGCCGGGTCTGATCAATCTCGATTTTGCCGACATCAAATCTGTTATGGGCGAGATGGGTAAAGCCATGATGGGTACTGGTGAAGCCGAAGGTGAGCGCCGGGCAACCGAAGCCGCTGAGCAGGCTATTGCCAATCCGTTGCTGGATGATATTTCAATGAGCGGGGCCAAAGGCGTGCTGATCAATATCACGGCTGGTTCGGATATCACCTTGTTTGAGGTCGATGAAGCTGCCAATCGAATTCGTGATGAGGTTGACGGCGAATCTAGAATTATATTCGGCTCGACTTTCGATGAAGCATTGGAAGGCCGGGTCCGGGTTTCTGTTGTCGCCACCGGTATCGAAGCCGTTGCCGGTGTCAGACCTGAACCGGTCGTTCGGTCGGTTACGCAGGCCACTGCGACGCCAAAAGCATTGAGCGCACCGCCGCAGTCTGAGCCGGAAAAAATAGCACCGCCCGCTGCGGTAGCGCCGGTAAATATGATACCACGTCCGGAACAGGTGCCAATTGAGCCGGCAGTAAAACCTCAGCCGATACCGGAGCCAATTGCTGAAAAACCGGTTATCGAGGAAGCACCATTGCCGGAAGGCGATGAGATTCCAGCTTTCCTTTCCAATATTAAGAAAGATGATGACGTTTTCATTCCAGCCGAACCTGCTGTAACAACGGGTGCGTCGGAGGCAGAATTGCCGGCTGATCCATTTGCTGCGGCGGATATGGTGAATGCCCACCAAGAACCAGAAATTGAAGAGGCACCAAAGAAAAGCGGATTAAGTCTGTTCGAACGCGTTACCGGTGTTGCCAGAGGCGACAGAAAGCGTGCTGAGGAAGTAATACCGGAACCCGAGGAAATCGTTGAAGTGGTTGCCGAAACTCCGCCGGAACCGGAACCTGAGCCAGAACCAGAGCCAGAACCAGAGGCCATTCCGGAACCAGAACCAATTCCGGAATCTGAGCCAGAACCGGAAATCGTCGCCGAAGTGGAGCCAGAACCAATACCAGAGCCCATTCCGGAACCAGAACCAATTTCGATGCCGGAACCTGTCATCGAGGAACCGGTAATCGAAGAAACTGCAATTGAGCCGGTCATTGAAGCCGTGCCGGATGCGATTCCGGAGCCTCTGGTTGGAACGGTGGCTGAATCACCTGCAGATTCAGAGGCCGAATCGCCGGCAGAAATGCCTGTAGAAGCGGTTACAGAGGATATACCACCCCCCCAAAGCTTACTTGGCGATCTTGATCCTGAAGACCGCCTTACGGGGCCTCAGGATGAGGAGGATGTCCTTGATATTCCAGCGTTTTTACGGCGTCAGGCGAATTAAGGGTTAAATAAAATTTGCCCGGATTCAGGCGTAACATTTTGCAATATTAGTTGATTTGAGTACTCACGGGGGCGTTGCTACAACACCCTCGGAGTACTCAAGTTACTTGGGGCTGCAACCCAGCCCTAATAGACTCCAGATTATAGGGGCAACTTTGTTAGAAAAGACAATATGAATCACATTGGCCAGGACACAATTTCCAGCGACTTTGATCCCGCTACTCCCGTGGCGCCGGCGCTGAATTCACTTAAGCAAAAAACACTTCTCAGAACAATGAATTGTGTTGGTATCGCTCTACATAGCGGTGAAAAAGTTTCACTTACGCTGAGGCCGGCTGAAGCTAATACCGGTATCATTTTCCGGCGTACTGATATTCCTGGTTCTAAAGAAATTGTTGCCAGTTGGGATAATGTTGTCGATACGCGTATGTGCACAACTATCGGCAATGATGATGGCGCTACCATCTCGACTGTTGAACACCTTATGGCCGCTCTGGCTGGTTGTCATGTTGATAACGTTTATGTCGATGTGAATGGCCCTGAAGTTCCTGTTATGGATGGCAGTGCACAGCCTTTTGTTTTCCTTATCGAATGTGCCGGATTGCAGGAACAGGATGCGCCGCGTCGGGTGATTGAAATTCTCAAACCCATTCGGGTTGAAATTGGCGACAAAATGGCTGAACTTGTGCCCAGCGACACCTTCTCCGTAGGGTTCGAAATTGATTTCGACAGTAAAATCGTCGCCAAGCAGTCCATTACCGTCACCATGATTAATGGCACTTTCAAAAAAGAAGTTGCCCGCGCCCGTACCTTTGGCTTCATGCACGAAGTTGAGCAACTCCAGGCCGCTGGCTTGGGTCTTGGCGGTTCACTGGATAACGCGGTTATTGTCGAGGATGATAAAGTCCTCAACGAAGATGGTTTGCGCTATGACGACGAATTTGTGCGCCATAAAGTGCTTGATGCAGTCGGTGATCTGTATTTGTCCGGCGGTATTATAATGGGCAGCTTTAAAGGTGTGCGGTCCGGCCATGCTCTGACCAATCAATTGCTGCGGGCTCTATTTGCTGATCAATCAGCTTGGCGCTACGTTGACTGTGAAGAAGATGATTCGCAGGCAGAACCTGAGCTTGCGGTGAAATCTGCGGATATTGTTGATTTGGCTGCTGCAAGCGGTTAAAAAATCCACAAATAGTTTGATTTAAAACCGGTTTTTATAAAGAGCCGGTTTTTTTACGTCTTTTGGAGATTACCTGCTCGATTTGGGCAGACAAATTGGCGGAAAATGGTATATTCAAGCCCGATAGCTGCTAACTATTTGGCAGCGGAATTTTAGGATCAAAATTCTGATGAATTGCACGATACGACCAATTCAGGTGTTGATGGTATTTGTTGTTGCCGTGACGCTTGCTGCCTGTGCTGCCGATGAAGAAACCTACAAAGAAGCTCCCGTTGAGCGCTTGTATAATCAGGCTATTTCGCAGTTGGAGGCGGGCGAGCATGAACTTGCCGCCGCGGCATTTTCCGAAGTTGACCGTCAGCATCCCTATTCGGTTTGGGCAACCAAAGCGCAACTTATGGCCGCTTATAGCCACTACCAGAACAATGATTATGACGATGCGATTATTGCCCTAGACCGGTTTATTCAAATCCATCCGTCGAACCGTGACGTACCTTATGCATACTATCTAAAATCACTGTCCTATTATGAGCAGATTTCGGACGTTGGCCGGGATCAGAAAATGACCCAGTTGGCATTAAAATCGCTCGGAGAAATTGTCACCCGCTTTCCTAACAGTAAATATTCCCGGGATGCGGCGCTGAAAATTGATCTCACCCGTGATCATCTGGCGGGTAAAGAAATGGAAATTGGCCGCTATTATGAAAATCAGGGTCAATATTTAGGCGCCATTAATCGCTATAAAAAAGTTGTCGACCAATTTCAGACCACGACCCATGTTCCAGAAGCCCTGCATCGTCTAACCGAATCCTATTTGTCGCTTGGGCTGGTTGCCGAGGCAAAGAAAACGGCTGCTGTTTTGGGCCATAATTTCCCGGGCAGTGAATGGTATATCGATTCTTATGAGATTGTTGAGGGTAAATCGGTCCGGCCTAAAGTAAAAGCCAGCCGGTGGTATTGGCCTTTCGATTAGAGATTGTTAACCCCTTTATCTAGATACGGAATTTTCGCTGCCCATGCTTCGCACTCTATCTATCCGCAATGTCGTATTGATTGAGCGCCTGGATTTGGGATTCGCCGGTGGCTTGGGTGTACTCACCGGAGAAACCGGGTCGGGTAAGTCGATCCTATTGGATGCGCTTGGCCTGGCAATTGGTATGCGCGCCGATAGTGATTTGATCCGCCAAGGCGCTGATCAGAGCGCAGTGACGGCTGAATTTGAACTTACCGACAGCAAAATTATTGATGCTCTGCTTGAGGAGCACGGTCTTGAAGGCGGCAGTAATCTGGTATTGCGCCGCTTGCTGTCAAAGGATGGCCGTTCGCGCGCTTTTATCAATGATCAGCCGGTCAGCGTCGCTTTGTTGCGCCAAGTTGGTGAATCTTTGGTTGAAGTCCACGGCCAATTAGAAACCCACGGCTTGCTCGACCCGGCAAGTCATCGCCGCTTTGTTGACGCCTTTGGCGGCTATGATAATTTACTGGCGCGAGTTTCCAAGAATTTTCAAAGTTGGCGCAGTGCTGCTTTGGCGTATGAAAAAGCCAAAGCCAATGTCGAGAAGGCCAAACGCGACGAGGAATTCCTCCGCCACGCCGTCGAGGAATTACAAGCCCTTGATCCGCAAAAAGATGAAGAAGCGGAGCTCGCCGGTAAACGCAGCATATTGATGAATGCCGAGCAGCTGATCGAAAGTCTGCAGGACGCCTTTAGTGACTTAAACGATGGTAATGGCGTTGAAAGCACGTTGCGCTCGGCGCTGCAAAAAGTTGAGAAGGTGGCGGACAAAGCCGGTGGGCAGTTTGATGAAGCTGTCGCCTCACTTGAGCGCGCGCTGCTTGAAGCGACCGAAGGTATTGCTGAGTTGGAGCGGGTCTCGGGCGTGATGGAGCTTGATCCAGCAGAATTGGAGCGCATTGAGGAGCGCTTATTTGCGATGCGGGGCTTGGCCCGGAAACATAATGTTGAAGTCGAAGCCCTTCCTGAACTTTTAAACGATATGCAGGAGCAATTGGCAGTTTTAACCGATGGGGCTGGTAATCTTGAGCAATTGGCCAAACAGGTTGAGGCAACAAAGTCTGATTACGTAGCGGCAGCTAAGAAACTATCGGCGGCGCGCAAAAAAGTAGCCAATCAACTGGACAAAGCAGTAACCAAAGAATTGCCACCGTTAAAACTGGAGGCTGCCAGTTTTACCACCAGACTTGATCCCTTAGATGAGCCCGATTGGAACGAGTTCGGCTGCGAGTATGTCTCCTTTGAAGTTAAAACAAATCCCAATACCGCTGCCGGGCCAATCCACAAAGTGGCCTCGGGCGGCGAGCTGGCTCGGATTATGCTCGCTCTTAAAGTGGTGCTGGCGGATGCCGATCCTGTGCCAACCTTGATCTTCGATGAAGTTGACGCCGGTATCGGTGGTGCGGCGGCGGCGGCTGTAGGTGACCGTTTAGCGCGCCTTGCCGAAGATGTTCAAGTGCTGGTGGTGACCCACTCACCGCAAGTGGCGGCGCGTGGCAATGCCCACTGGCAGATCAGTAAAACGGGTAAGAAAGACGGCAATGTCACGGAAGTTGGTGAGCTTATCGGTGAAATCCGCACCGAAGAGA
Organism: Rhodospirillaceae bacterium; assembly: GCA_018649245.1. Taxonomy (GTDB): domain Bacteria; phylum Pseudomonadota; class Alphaproteobacteria; order Rhodospirillales; family UBA2165; genus TMED23. The sequence continues at coordinate 11,129 of JABIIH010000230.1, forward strand.
TCGCCCGCATGCTCTCGGGCGCCAAAATTACCGAGGAAGCCCGGGCGGCGGCCGAGAGTCTGCTGGGGGCCGCTGAGTGCGTTGAGGCAGCCCAATGACCAAAAATAAAACCGGCGAAAAGCTTCCAGTCGAAAAATTGACTGATCTGGAAGCCGGCGCTGAGCTTAAAGATTTAGCGGTTGAAATCTCTGCTCACGACAAAGTCTATTATCAGGACGACGCGCCGGTGTTGTCTGATGGCGAGTATGATGCCTTGCGAGCTAGAAATCAGGCCCTTGAAGCCGCGTTCCCTCACTTAATTCGGGAGGACAGTCCTTCAAAGCGGGTGGGCGTCGCACCAACCAGTGGATTTTCGAAAGTTGCTCATGCCCGTCCGATGTTGTCCTTGGGTAATGTTTTTTCCGAGGAAGAATTAGCGGATTTTCTGGGCGGTATTCGGCGATTTTTAAAAGAGCTTACTGATGATCCTAGCATCCCACTGGAAATGGTCGCAGAGCCTAAAATCGACGGTTTGTCGATCTCACTGCGCTATGAAAAAGGTAAATTTGTTTCGGCGGCGACCCGGGGCGACGGCTCGGTCGGAGAAGATGTCACGGCCAATCTGAAAACCTTTAAAGAATTACCGTTCGAGTTGACTGGCAATGTATCGGAGGTGCCAGAAATTGTTGAAGTCCGGGGTGAAGTTTATCTTTCAAAGTCTGATTTCGCCGAGCTTAACCGCCGCCAGGAAGCAGCTGGCGAGAAAGTCTTCGCCAATCCCCGGAATGCCGCAGCCGGATCACTGCGCCAGCTCGATGTATCCATCACCGCGTCCCGACCTCTAAAAATGTTCGCCTATGCCTGGGGGGAACTGAGTGAGCCTGTTGGTGATACTCAATGGGCTTTTTTTGAGCAACTTAAAGCCTGGGGGTTCCAGGTTAATGATCTCACGCAGATTTGCGGCGATCTGGATGAGTTGATGGCTGCCTATAACAATATCTCGGAAAAACGTGCTGGGCTTGATTATGATATTGATGGCGTTGTCTATAAAGTAAACCGCCTCGACTGGCAGGAACGGCTGGGCTTTGTCAGCCGTGCGCCACGCTGGGCGGTGGCGCATAAATTCCCTGCCGAAAAAGCGCAAACTGTTATCAATGAAATCGATATTCAAGTCGGTCGTACGGGCTCTTTAACGCCGGTTGCTAAGCTTGAGCCGGTCACCGTTGGCGGTGTCGTCGTCTCCAATGCGACGCTCCACAATGAAGACGAGATCGCCCGCAAAGATATCCGGGTTGGCGATTCGGTGGTGATCCAGCGGGCTGGGGATGTTATCCCACAAGTGGTTGAGGTTGTGCTCGATAAGCGTCCCAAGGGATCAAAAGCCTTTAATTATCCGGGTAAATGCCCGATTTGCGGTTCGGACGCTGTGCGTGATGAGGACGAGGCGGTGCGCCGCTGTACCGGCGGAGCGATTTGTCCGGCGCAAGTGGTTGAGCGGTTTAAACATTTTGTTTCCCGGGGTGCCTTTGATATCGAAGGTTTCGGCAGCAAACATGTTGAAGCGTTTTTTGATGAAGGCCTGATCACAACGCCCGCCGATATTTTTCGCTTAAAGACCCACGAGACTGATCTCAAAACCCGGGAAGGCTGGGGTGAAAAATCGGTTGATAATCTTCTGGCGGCGATTGAAGAGCGGCGCACAGTACCGCTTGAGCGTTTTATCTATGCACTGGGTATCCGCCAAATCGGCCAGGCCAATGCGCGGCTGCTCGCCAAGCAGTATATTTCTATCGGTGCGCTACGGCAGGCGATGAAAGACGCCTCGGTGATCGGCTCGGACGCCTTAAGCGATCTTAATAATATTGATGGCGTGGGTCCGTCGGTTGTCGGTGATCTGATCACCTATTTTAAGGAGGACAAAAACAAAGAGTTGTTGGATGATTTCGAGAAAGAGCTAGCGATTAAGGATTTTGAGGCCCTGGATGACAGTTCGTCGCCGGTGGTCGGCAAAACAATCGTCTTTACCGGCACGCTGGAAACAGTGACCCGGGGCGAAGCCAAGGCCAGAGCCGAACAACTGGGCGCAAAAGTAGCAGGCTCGGTTTCAAAAAAAACCGATTACGTTGTCGCTGGACCGGGTGCGGGATCCAAAGCAAAAAAAGCCGGGGAGCTTGGCGTGACGATATTGAGCGAAGAAGAGTGGTTGGCACTGATTGGTGAAGGGTAGGGCAATGCCACAATAAAAAGGCTTTTATGTGGTGTAAAAACGTGCAATTATGAACCAATAATACAGCGCTTTGGAGATTAATTATGCCGCGACAGTCAATCACATTAAGCGAGCCTAATCATAGCTGGATAGTTGAAAAACTCGAAAGTAAAGAATTTAAGAGCAACAGCGAAGTTGTGAATGATGCTCTTAGAAAAATTCGAGAACTTGAACAAATCAAAGTTGAAGCAATTCGCGCCGCCCTCATTGAGGGCGAGGAAAGTGGTGTAAGCGACCGAACACCGGATGATATAATGGAGGCCGTAATTAAGCGTAAGCAAAATAATGGCTCGTTATGAATTATCCTGTACCGCAGATCAAGATTTTGAAAAAATATTTGAATTCGGGATTGATACGTTTGGCCTTGATCAAGCGTTGAAGTATCAGAACGGTATGAAGCAGCGTTTTAGCGAACTGGCAGAACAGCCTAATTTGTATCCAGTCGTTGACCATATCCGTAGAGGATACCGCCGGAGCGTCTACAAATCACATTCAATTTACTATCAGATTGAATCAGGGCGTGTTTTTATCGTGCGAATATTAGGACAGCAAGACCCGAAAAAATCTCTCTCCGGCCATTGAGGAAGAGATAATTGAAACTAAGCTTTAGTGCCACTTTATTTGTTAAGTGCCGTAGCCTTAAATTTTCTACTTACTACTCAGTTCAAAGTTACCGTCCCAGTTTTCCGGCGGCATGGCGAGGAGGTTGAGGCAGCGTTCCGACATCACCGCCGAGACCCGGTCTTCCGTTATGAGGGTTTCAAAGGTAACCCGGGCCATTGAAAAATCACCGAGCCGATAAAGTACCAAGGCTTTTTCATATTCTTGTTTGAGTGTTAATTTTTCAGCGGAAACCTCGGCGAGCTCTCCCAGTGGCTCAAATACTGCTACGGCGGTATCCCGGCCCATGACGATGATTGAATCCATTTCCCTGAATAAAATTGAGGCGCCACAAAGTTCCACCGTGCGCTCTCCGGCCATAATTTCCGAACCATAAAATTTATTGGCGCCTTCCAGCCGCGAGCCCAAATTGGCGGCATCCCCCATCGCTGCATAGGTAAAGCGGCGGTGTGAGCCGATATTGCCGACCAGCATTTCACCACTATTGATACCAGTTCTGGCTGCCAGCTTCCGGTCTGGTGGCAGGCCAAACGCTCCCTGCATCTGATTAAGCCGTTTCTGACAGGCCAACGCAGCCTGGACGGCATGCAAGGCGTGGTCCGGGTCATTCATTGGCGCGCCAAAGACCGCGGTAATTTCATCAGCGACGAATTTTTCAATAAAGGCGCCGTGAGATTCAAGGATATCCGACATCTCGGAAAGGTAATCGTTGAGGAAGGTGGCGACATCGCTGGCACTTAGGTTTTCCGATAGGGCAGAAAAACCGGCAATATCAGAAAATAGAATTGTCACTTCTTTGGCTTCACCACCAAGCGTTGGCAGGGTGTCGCTGGCGGTCATTTTCTCAATAACGGCAGGCGGCAGATAATAGGAGAAAACTTTTTTGATATAGCGTTTGTCTTTATCCGAAACTGTAAACCGGTAACCCAGCAATAATGCAAATGACAGCATGGCGGCGAGTATTGGGTTATATAATATCGTCACATATCCGCTATCGAAAACCGAAGTTGCCAGCACCAGCCAAAGTAAGGCTAAGCCGGTCGTCAGAATTCCCGCTCTTATAGGCGGATAACTTAAGGCAAAAAAAGCTGCAAAAAGAGCCACGATAAACATAATCGCTGCATTGGCGGTGTGGGATAATTCGCCTAACGCGTTATTGCGCAATATATTGTTAACTGCTGTCGCATGGATAAATACCCCGGGGACGGAATCCCGTACTAAATCGGCACGGTAGATATCTTGTGCGATCGGGTAATGGCAGCGAGCAGTGTGAGTGAAGTTTTCCGGCCCGGTGATAAACCGCTTAGAGGTGAGGCGGCGGTCTTCTTCATCCAGGGCGGTGCCAATAAGGACAACTTTGTCTTTGAAGCTTTTCTCAAGAAAACCCGTATTACCTTTTTGAATACAGGCGAAAATATCGGCAAAAGAATAGGTGGGGATTGCCTGGCTACCTGCAGAAAAATTAAGGGTCAGGCGATTGTTATTTGTGCCGTGAATAATCTTATCGCCAAGATTTAAAACACCCGCAGACGTGACTGTCGGCGTTTGTTTTTTAGCTCGGGCGGCCAGTTCCACCGCCATAACCGATTCCTGGCGCGTGCCTTGCTTTAAATCTTTGGCCTGCACCGTAAGTGGCAGGTGGCGGATAATACCATCGATATCTTTATCGATATTTACCACCCTGATATTTTTCTGATGCCCAACCGCAAAACTTTGTCCGGCATGTGGGGCAATAGGCTTGGCTTGATGCTGAACTTTACCAAGCACAATTTTATGCTGCTGACTGGCCCGGCGCATGGCGATAAGAAGGTCGCGGTCAAAGCCCCTGATGTGCTTCTCCACGGAGGTTGGTAGGATTATATCGAGCCCAATGACTTTCGCCTCGGCTTTTGTAACTGCGTTAATGATCTCGGCGAGTTGTTTACTCCACATAACTTTCGGCAGGTTACGAAATGGCTCCCGGCGATAGGTTTCTTCATCAATAACGATAACTGCGGTGGGAGAATTAGCCGGATCGATCTCAGGCGCAAAAAACACTTGCCGCAACCAATGCAGACTGTCGAGCGAAAGGCCATGCAGACGGTCGGTTGCCGGTGTCATTAAAGCTGCGGTTGATATGAGTGCGGCGACGAGCCCGGCAAGAACAGTTTTGTTGAACATATATTAAAGTTGGATCAGTCTTTGTAACAGCGAGATGCTCTTATCTTCTGCCAATGGATCAACCGAGAAGACGATGCTTTTACTGCCGGCAGTGAGGCGGTAAAGCCCGCCTGGGATTAGCTGTGTTTTGTGTTTTGCCAAATCACTAATGGCACCAACTACTTTGATGTCCAGCGGCTGGGCTTTCTTATCGAGGCGTTGATACTTAATTATTGACACTTTGGCTGATAAGGAAACGAAGGGCGTTGTGCCATATATGGTCAATTGAGATTGCGGTAATTTAGACTTGCCTCCCGGCTTGGCGCGAAAAACCGTCACGGCGCTGCCCGAGCCCTTGGTTGTCATATTCTGCAAATTACCGCCATCGCACTCGACCCGCTCGCGGGTGACTTTGCCACCACGGACAACGCTCTGTTTTTGACCGATTGTAACTTGACCGCCTTTGATGGTTTCGCGAACACAGCTCCGTAAATAGCCAATGATAATGCGATTACCGATACCAACATCAATTTTTCTGCCGGGTGTGAGATAGTCCATAAATTGAATAGATTTTGACGTACTCGAAATGTCTTCGACAATTGCAGAGGGCGCATCTGCGGCTTCAGAGTTTGAACTATAAACAAATAAACCGGCCAGAGCGGCAAGCAATAGGTGGAATAGTCTGGCTCCAGTAGAAGGTCGTGCAGCCTTATATTTTATCATATTTGAACCAATATTTTTTCAATAAATCTCAATTTTAAATTGTATCATAGGCTTAATTATTATCAAAATCAGATACTTGGCGTGAAAATACGAAACTAGGGCACAAATTATTTCTGCCGTCTGACAAAGAGAAAATCGCCACCATCATGACCGGCCCGGCGGACATCGGAATATTGTGGTGTTTGATCAGCATTGATCATAACCGGGCGCCGGATTGCGTTAAATAATTTAGTGCCATCGATGACACTGTTGTTTTTGCTCAAGGCGCTTAGAAAGGCCCGGGCAAACGGAGAATGTTCGCCTTTGCCGTCTTCCACCGGCTCCAATCCGCCCGAGGTGATTACCACCCTGGCTTTTTTACGTGACATTTGCTGGTAATAATCAGCTGTGTCGGCACCTTCGATATTTATGTTGGCTGACCGCACCAAACGTCCGGAATAGCAACTATCCGCCACCACCATGACATGCTTGGCTTCTAACGCCGTTAAGGTATCAGTCAGGGTTGAGTTGGAAACCCAGCGCGAGCGCCGGTTCTTTTTGGCATCAATCGGCAGCCAATAGCCCTGGTCTGATTTTTCGTTGAGCCAGCCGTGACCGGCATAATATATCAACAGATTGTCTTTATAAGTGAGTGTGGCTTGTAGATCATCCATAGTATCCAGCATCTGATCGCGGGTTGGATTGATTAATTCGGTGACCTTGAAACCGTAATTGCTTTTTAATTCCTGGGTTACTGCCTTGGCGTCCGCCACAGCTGTTTTCAGGCGCGGCAGTTCGCGATAGGCGTCGATACCGATAACCAATGCGTGGTAGTTGCCGAAATTGATGTTGGCGGTTACGGAGGTTTTGGGCTTGGGGGTACCGTCCCGTAACGCGGCGTTTTGGCTGGCCTGCATGTCCGCTTCCGCTCTAAGCTGGGTTAGTCTCTTGCTTTCCCGTTTTTGTTGCTGCAGTAGCCGGGCCAGGCGTTGTTCCGCTGCTGCCCGTTGCTTGGCTATTTTCTTAGCCTCGGCGCGGGCTTCGGCATTGTCATTGACCGGTGCGGATTGAGCGGCGGCGATTTGGCGCTGCAGCATCAAATAATTGGGGTCTTTGCCGGTCAGTAGCGCTTCGGCGTGGATGGAACCTTCGCGGCCAAGTTTCAGCGTGCTTGAACAAAAGGCACCCTTAGGACCCCAGTTCGCGTAAGCCTCCCCATCAAATGACTCAGCCGAAAATTGGCCGGAAAATTTGAAATCTTGATTTTGTGAATATCCTCCCCCGGAAACAAAATCTAATCGCTGCCATTCCGAGAATTCCCCGGACGCATCAATTTTGCCGGTAACCGTTTTCAATGAACTTTCATCCCTAAATACCATCGTAAATTCATTGTTTTTTACTACGGCGGACTGAAATTTAATTGCTTTTGAACAGCTAAATGCGATTTTCCCCAGCCACTTACCGTCGAAGGGTTTGGTGGGGTCGATATTCGCCGCTGTGCGAGAAAAATGTCTATTGGAACCAAGCTCAGCGATCTGTTGTTTCAGTTTGAGAACTTCTAGGTTTTCGCCTGACGACATTGCCTTTGCTTCTAAACTACCAAGGAGGGCGAGTTGCAGAGTGCCGACGCATACGTTACCGCCTTTGGCATGGCCAAAATTGGCGTAAAATGATCCATCGAATGAACTAGGCTCGAACTGGCCGGTAAATTTAAAATCTGGACTATATGAGGTTAATCCCTTCGTTGTAATAAAATCTAGCCGCTGCCAACCTGAGAATTTTCCGGTGGCATCAATTTTTCCGGTTAGTTTTTTCAGGTATTTATCGTTCTGAATCATCACCGTTAGTTCATTGTTTTTAACCATCGCGGACTCAACACTAAGATTGGTTAAACAGATAGCGTCCTGGTCAAAGGCAATTTTGCCCGTCCACTTACCATCCCACTTGCTTTGCGCAGCGAGAGGACCGGCTAAAAGAACCGTTAAAACCAATGTCAAAAGGGTGAGATAGGCAATTCGTCGACGCATAAAAGCCTCCAGAACGAACGTTGCTGTATCTTAATGTGAGTATCGCATTATTCAGGATTTTATTCAAATTTGGCGCAAATGTATGTGAAGTGGTTCACATAAGGATAAAATTTGAAATTTATTTTAAGCCGCTTTCTTCATCCTTGATCATTTGTTCTAAGGCTCCGGTCTCGAGAATGGAAATTTTACCGCGGCTGAGGTTAATCCATCCGTCGTTGCTCCAAGCCCGCAGACATTTGTTGATGCTTTCCCGGGATACGCCCATCATTTGTCCAAGTTCTGATTGCGAAATTTTAAGCACGCCTAATTTATCCGATGGGCCCGATTGATCGGCATATTTAGTTA
>JABIIH010000111.1 GCA_018649245.1 Rhodospirillaceae bacterium
ACCCGCCGCGATATTCAGAACAAAGCCAAAGAAACAGGCCGCCCATGGGATATGGGTAAGGGCTTTGATAATTCAGCACCGTGCACGGCTTTGCGACCGGTCAGCGATGTCGGTCATCCGGACACCAGCAATAGCGCGATTTGGATCAAAGTTAATGGCGAAACCAAACAGGAGAGCACGCTTGATCTGCATATCTGGAATACCGCCGAGACCATAAATTATCTATCGGGGCTTTGCGAGTTACAGCCGGGTGATCTGATTTATATGGGCACACCCGATGGCGTCGCCGCAGTTATTTCTGGTGATACCATGGAGGGCCACATTGAAGGTATTGGCGATTTAACAATTAAAATAGCGTAATTCAAAAAACCAAAAACGGGGAGCTAACAATGCGTACACGAAAATTAGGTAGTCAGGGATTAGAAGTGCCGGCCATCGGCCTCGGCTGCATGGGCATGACCATTCAATATGGCGAGTTAGATGATGAGGAATCGAAAGCCACCATCAATCATTCTTTGGATATTGGCGGTAGTTTGTTGAACAGTTCAGACGCCTATGGCAAAGGTAAAAATGAAAGCTTAATCGGTGAAGCCATTAAAGGTCGTCGAAACGATGTCATTCTGAATACCAAGTTTGGCAACGTGACCAACCCTGACGGCACTGGCGGCACCAACGGCCGGCCGGAATACGTCAAAGAAGCTTGCGAGGCCAGCCTGCAACGTCTCGGCACTGATTATATCGATATCTATTCACAACATCGGGTCGATACCGAAGTGCCGATTGAAGAGACAGTAGGTGCGATGGCGCGTCTCATTACCGAAGGTAAGGTGCGCTACATTGGCCTTTCGGAAGCCGCACCAGAAACCATTCGCCGGGCTCATGCTGAAGCGCCCATCTCCTGTGTCGAAACCGAATATTCCCTCTGGTCGCGGGACGTCGAAGCAGAAATTCTGCCGACCTGCCAGGAGCTTGGTATTAGCCTGATGCCCTATGCACCATTGGGACGCGGCTTTCTAAGCGGTACTATTAAGTCTGCAGATGATTTGATCGAGGGGGACCGGCGCAGTGCGCATCCACGTTTCGCCGCCGAGAACATCGAAGAGAACAATAAAAAAGTTGCCGTGATCGAAAAGATTGCCGAGGGCCGTGGCTTTAAGCCGGCGCAAGTCGCAATTGCCTGGGTGATGGCGCAGGACGAAATGATCGTACCGATCCCGGGCACCAAGCATCGCAAATATCTAGATGAAAATGTGCGGGCAATCGATATTGCGCTCGTTGATGATCAGCTTAAGCAATTGAGCGAAGCCTTCCCGGCTGGTGAAACTGCTGGTGAGCGTTATCCAGCAGGTCAAATGAAGCGCCTCGGTCTGTAATATGCCAGATCAATTTTCTGGACGTGTTGCAGGCAAGGTTGCGCTGATAACCGGGGCGGGCTCAGGATTGGGCCGCGCCTCGGCAATTCATCTCGCAGAGGAGGGGGCAACCATCATCGCCTCCGATCTCAACGAAGAGACCGCAGCGGAAACCGTGGCGACCATTAATGCTGAACGACAAGGGGCGGCGATTTCAGCCAAACATGATGCGACCAGCGAAGATGATTGGAAAGCTGTGCTTGCTTTGGCGCAGTCCCAATTTGGTGGGTTGCATGTTTTGCTCAATAATGCCGGCATCAGTATCGGCGGCGATATTGAATCCACTGAGTTTGCCGAGTGGAAAAAACTACAGGAAATTGATGTCGACAGTGTTTTTTGGGGCTGTAAGCTGGCGCTGCCTTATATGCGGGACAGTGGCGGCGGCTCGATCATTAATATTTCTTCGACGGTGGGTATAATGGGTAACCCACTGACCCTCGGCTATGGCACGGCGAAGGCAGCAGTGCGCTCGATGACCAAATCCATCGCGCTTCATTGCGCCCGCCATAAATATAATATTCGCTGTAATTCGGTTCATCCGACTTTTATCAAAACGCCGCTCCTGGATCGCTTTAGCGAAGCCGCCGGCAGTCAAGAAGAAGCCTATCAAACTTTGGCTGATCTTATTCCGCTGGGTGAAATTCTCGAAACCGAAGACGTCACCCATGGCATTATCTATTTGGCCTCCGATGAATCCCGCATGATGACCGGCGCTGAGTTCGTCATCGATGGCGGACTTACCTCAGGGTATATGCCACCCATTTAGGTGCGTACTCCCACAAAAAGTTGATATGTGCTAGATAGGCAGTGACGGCAAAAAATGGTAAATTGCCGCAGTAATTCTTAGGGGAAAGGAATAAGTAAATGGCTCAAGCGCAGGCGCCTGTCTACAACAACAAACGCTTTAAACCCAGCGAATATAATTTTGATATGTTTATCGGCCCACGCGCCGGTGAGCCGCTCAAAGACTTTACGCTGACCGATCTCGCGTCTGGTAATCCGATAAAATTATCCGATTTCCAAGGTAAATGGGTGGTGATTGAAACTGCGTCCTCGACCTGCTCAATGTACACGAAGAATATTCCGGATATGAAAGATATCGCGGCTGAATTCGATGATGTTGAGTTCCTGGTTGTTTATGTTCGCGAAGCGCATCCCGGCGAGCGGCTTGGGCAGCACGAAAACATAGATGATAAAATTGCCGCGGCTAAACTGATTGCGCCGCGTTACGGCGAACATCGCCGGGTGTTGGTGGATAATTACGAGGGTGATTTCCACCGCGCCTATGGTGCTATGCCGAATGTCGTCTATGTCATCCGCCCGGATGGCACAATCCATTATCGCTGTAACTGGGCGGCACCACAGAAAGTCAAGGAATCACTCGAAGATCGTGAGAGTTTTCACTCGGTTGAAAATGCTGATTTGGCTACGCTCAGAGCATCCCGCAAAAAACTGCATATGTTCCGCACCATGTGGACTGGCGGAATCATCGCGCTCTATGATTTCCTCAAAGGCGCACCTTATGTCGTCGGCAAGCACATGAAAGTCGATGCTTATTACAACAAGCATGGCCGTTTCAAAAACCAGCCAGATGATGTGTCAGAGGCCCCGGGTCCGGGTGCTGCTCAAAAGACAGATGACAGTCAGCAGGCGGCGGAATAGGGGCGCTATTACTAACGCCGTCATAGGCAGGTGACGGTAATTTATTAAACTACTTCTCTATTCCTCGTTTTAATTCCAGTGTAGGTTTTAAACATGGAAGTCGAGCAAATATCTGCCAGTCCTAAATACCTGAAATTCGGATTGGATTTTAGAAATCTAATCTGGGTTGGAGCGCTGATCGCCACCACCATCGGCGTTATTCTGGGTGGCAATGATTGGGCGCTACGTTTTGTTCATATCATGGCCAGTGCCTTATGGACGGGCATAGATTTGTTTATTGGTTTTGTCATCGGACCTATTCTCCGCAGTCTTGAATTGCCAACCCGGCGCGCGGTCATGCTCAAGCTCACGCCTAAAACAATCTTTATTATGCCGATGCTAGCTATTGTGTCGCCAATGGCGGGCTGGTTTCTGGCCGTGCAAAGCGGCTATCTAGAACTGGATTTCCCCGAGTTATGGTGGCTCATTGCCGCGCTTTGCATCACCACAGCCATGGCTATTCAAGGTATTTTCTTGATTCTTGTTGCGAACTTTCGAGTATTCCGAGAGCTGTCAAAAGATCAGCCGGATGGTGATAAAGTTAACCGTCTAACACGGCGCTTTTTCTACAACGTTGCCGCCCAGGGAGTGTTACAGATCTCGATCATCGTCATCATGGTGCGGTTTTCCACCGGGTTTTAGCTTTCACTCGAGATCAATTTATATCTTTAGCCGATGGCGGACTGAACGGCATCGTAGATCAACCGGCCGGCCATGATGGTCAAAACAGCTTTCAACAAACTACGAAAAAGTTTTTCCGGCAAACGGTTGAGCATTATTTTGCCTAGATAGGTGCCGGCAAAGCCAAATAACAGCAGGCCGATCAGCAAAGGAATATAAGGTCCAAAGGCAAATCCGAGGAAGCCAAATGCAATAAGTTTAAAGGAATGATGAATGGTCATAAAAGATGCATGGGTGGCGACAAATTGCTGGCGAACTTCGCTGGCGGCGAGGGCAAAGGGTGCGACAACGGGACCGGTGGCGCCAACAAACATGGTCGTAAATGCGCCAACTAAACCAGCACCAAAGAAAGCGATTTTTTTCGGTTTCTGCGCCGTAAATCCAGGCACCCAGGTTGAGTATAAAATGAATATCGCGAGAATGCCTTGAAGCAGAAATATCGGTAGTGTGACAACTACTTTCCCGCCAATAATAATGCCGATGAGGCTGCCGACGAGAAACATTGGTAAGACCTTGTATAAAACATGTTTCTTCAGGAGAACCGCCCGGCCAAAATTAGAGCCCAATTGAACAACGCCGTGAAGTGGGACCAATACGGTTGGCGGCATTATTAGGGCCATTGTGGCGATTGTCAGAGCACCCCCACCCAAGCCGAGTGAGGCAGTTATAAAACTGCCGATAAGTGAAACCCCACAGAGCAGGATGAACTCCCACAGACTCAGACTTGAGCCGGAGATTAATATTCCGATGAATTGATCCACTTGTCTGCACCTGAAAAATTAAAATTATGGTCAAATTTTTGTGTTTGGCAAACCGAGTGTTTGATAAAGCAGCGGCAGTAAGGCAAGAAGCGGGGGGTAAAATAGACAATTTCAGGAAACAACATGCGTCTTCTAACTTTTAAAAAAAATGGCACGGCAACGCTGGGCGTTGTTGAAGTCGATGGTCAAACAATCATCGATCTTTCAGTCGCTGCCCCTGATTTGCCGCAAGATATGAACAGCTTTATCGAGCTCGGTAATGACGGTCTGAAAAAAGCTGCGGCAGCTTGTGACAAGGCGAGTGATGATGCACGGCTCAAGCTCGCTGATCTTGAATTACTGGCACCCATTCCTAACCCCCGACGCAATGTGATGTGCGTTGGCCGTAACTATCATGAACATGCGCAGGAATTTCACGACAGTGGCTTTGATGCGACGGCGGGTGCTACGGCCGTACCAGATGATCCAATAATCTTCACCAAAGCAACAACCAGTGTCAGCGGACCAAGCGATCCGATCCCGGCTCATCTCGATAGTTCGAACTCGACCGATTATGAAGGCGAGCTGGCGGTTATTATCGGTAAAGAAGGGCGTGGTATCAGCAAGGCCGACGCTTTTGATTATGTTTTTGGCTATACGGTTTCCAATGACGTCACCGCCCGCACCCAACAACATAAACATAAACAGTGGTTTATTGGTAAAAGTCTGGACGGCTATTGCCCGATGGGACCAATGATCGTCACTGCTGATGAAGCCGGTCATCCGGATACCTTCCACCTCAAGACCGTTGTCAATGGCGAGACCCGCCAAGATGCCAGCGTCGCCGATCTTATTTTTGACATTCCAACCCTGATTGAATGTATCTCAGCTGGCATTACGCTAAAACCAGGCGACATCATTGCGACAGGCACGCCGGTGGGCGTCGGTATCGGCTTCGAGCCGCCAGTGTTTCTTAAAAAAGGCGATGTCGTTGAAGTAACCATTGAGCCGATTGGCACCATCCGCAACGAAATTGAATAATTTAGTCTTTTAAATCGCGACGGAATTCGCAAACTAGCCCCGTTAAAGGTAGAATAAAATCTTTTCGGAGTTAGGTATGGTTTTCAGAATATTCATCGTAATTACTTCCACAGTGCTAGGTATTTTTTTGGCGGCACCTTTGTCTTTAGCCTTAGCGGAGGCAAATGTAACGCCGCGCCATAAATTAATTGCAGCAGATGTTCAACTGGCTCAACGTCCCGAGCGTCCGCGCCGTCGTCCCCAGCGCCCTAACGGAGGGTCCCGTCAGCAGCAGCGTCAACAACAGCCAACGGGTGACGGTACGATAAAAATCACCTTGCTCGGTACCGGTGGAGGACCAGGCGGCGGCGGGCCAAATCTGTTAACCCAAAAAATGAACGCCAATACATTGGGCGAGGCCGGCGGTCAGCAATTTCTATTTGATGCCGGTCGTGGCGCCATGCTGCGGCTTGCTGCCTTAAGTCCGCAGCACGTTAGCCGTACCGATAAGGGTTTCCTCACCCATTTGCATTCGGATCATATCGTCGATCTTTCAGACCTATTCT
>JABIIH010000142.1 GCA_018649245.1 Rhodospirillaceae bacterium
GCTGAAAAACGCTACACCTTAGGTAGCCTGGGCGCCGGAACCACGCCCTTCCTCGTCAACACAGCCTGGGCCAAAGCCGTTAACAAATATGTGCCCGGTCATAAGATTCAAGTTTCTGCCGTTGGCGCTGCCACCAAACACCAGGTGCTCGTCGCAAAACGCCGCATGGATTTTGCCATGGGAGCACAGGTTGCCTATCGCTTAATGGCCTATGAAATTGGGCCCTTTAAGAAAATCAAAGGCGGTCTGGCGATGACGCAAACGATGCTTTCCTTGTTTTCATACCCGATCGGCGTTTACCACGCCGTGGTTTATGAAAATTCCGGCATTAAATCTTACAAAGACATTAAAGGTAAAAAAGTCTTCTTAGGCCCACCAGCTGGTGTCGCGACGCGTAATGTTACCATGATCGTTGATGCCATGACCGGCCTTAAACCCGGCAAAGATTTCACTCAAGTTAAAATGGGTTGGGGTCCGGCAGCTCAAGCTTTCCAGGATCGCAAATTTGATGTTTGGATATTGCCAAGTGCGGCACCGTCACCAGCCATTTCTCAGTTAACCTTAACCAATAAGGTTCGCCTCCTACCACTTGATAAAGCCAGTTTCAGTCATCCGTCATGGAAGAAGTATTATTCTCAACCAGCGCGTTTCCTGGCGAAGATTGACCCTAAAGTTTATGGTAAAAACCTGGTTAATACAGAACCCGTACTGACAACAGGTGCCTATGTCGGCTTGGTTGTGCGTTCGGATATGGACGCGGATCTTGTTTACAAAATGATGAAAGCTTTCTGGGACCATATTGATGAAGCTCATGCGCTTTCGGTTCAGTTGAAAGATACTTTGACGACAAAGCTGGCCGTGGCCGCAATGTCCGGTGATGTTCATCCCGGCGCCCTTCGCTACTGGAAAGAAAAAGGCGTCGAAATTCAGAAACCTTATAAATTGACCATGGCAGACGTTAAAAAATTCAAGGCAAAACAAGCTGCTGCCAAGGCTAAAAAAGCGAAAATGAAAAAATAGTTTTGCGCTTATAAATTCGGAAAAACCCGCTGGATCATTCGGCGGGTTTTTTTATTTTTTCCCGGGGAAATCCAATCCAACGCCTTCGAGATGGCCGAAATACTCATCGATTTTGGCGAGGTCTTCGGCGGGCAGGGGCGGTGCCAGGATCGAGGCCAGATTGGTTTCGAGATGCTCGAGATCGCCGGTGCCGAACAAAATACTATCGGCGCCTTTTTCATGGCGGGCATATCGGTAGCAGGCCTCCATCACGCTGCTGGCGCCCCCGTCATGCACTAAAAAGCCAAGCGGATCATCGGTTTCAGCGAACCAGCTCGGTAATTGGCCATTATCAACCAATTCCTGAATATCTTGCTGCAAGCGGCCCGGCACCGAAAACAAACTGCGCACAACAAACATAACCATCGTGCCGACATTTTTCTCCAATGTGCGAGGAAATAAAATTTCCCGCGCATTATGGTTCATCAGCGAGAAGGCAAACATGATGACGTCAAAGCAGTCGGTATCCAAAGCTTTCGACAAAGACGTATGTCTGAGGTCGGGCGGTGCGGATTCAGTAATGCCGAGAAATCGAAACTTGCCTTTCTCTTTTTCCTTTAGCAACGGCTCCACCAGCGACAGCCCATAATCGATGTTTTTTGGCCCGACACCATGCAGATGAAAGACATCAATGTAATCTGTTCCGAGCAGCCGCAAGGAATTATCGAGACCGGCAACCACATCGGCAGCAGAATAAACTTTGCCGCTCCAAGCCGCATGGTGCTTTGACGAAATCACCACTTGATCCCGCGCCACTCCTTTGATTGCTTTGCCGACAATGGCCTCGGTGCCGTAGGCATTGGCGGTGTCAAGAAAGTTGACGCCGAGACCCATCGCCTTTTTAACCAGATCAACCGAATGCGCCTCGCTTTTGCCTTGTGACTGGCCGAGCGCAGAACCACCTCCACAGCCGAGGCTGGCGACGCTGACTTTGAGGCCGGTGCGGCCGAGTGTCGTGAACTCCATCAATGATCCCCAGTTATTTTTTTCATAATTTGCGTAATATATCCCTGCGCGTCAATCGTGCTTTCCGCAACTGTGACTTGGCAGAGAGGCCTGCTCTGATATGATTTATCGATAACGTATTAGCGGTTAATAGGGGTGCGGCTGGTGAAACTCGTTACTTTTCTGAATGACGATGGCCAAGAACGGGCAGGGGTCTTAGTTGAAGGTGATCAAAAAATTCTTGATCTCCGATCCTCTAACAAATTTAATGGCAGAGACATCAACCCGGCTTTTCTTTCCGTTCTGGCTATTATCGAAGGTGGAGATAGCGCCCTCGATAATGCCAAACGCGAGCTCGAGGCGCCGCACTCGGAAGCGATTGTTGACGCCGGCTCTGTAACGCTGTGTAGTCCGATCCCACGGCCGCCGCAAATCCGGGATTGCCTGTGCTTTGAAGAACATCTGACCCAGGCTTATGAAGTGTTGCGCAAAGTAAAAGCCGCCGGTGAACCCGACCCCGTGGCAGCACTCGCCCAATATGAGGAGCAGGGTCTCTATCGCATCCCCGAAGTTTGGTATCAGCAGCCGATTTATTACAAAGCCAACCGGCTTTCGGTGATTGGCACCGGGCATGATATTACCTGGCCGCCTTACG
This sequence comes from Rhodospirillaceae bacterium, assembly GCA_018649245.1. GTDB lineage: Bacteria > Pseudomonadota > Alphaproteobacteria > Rhodospirillales > UBA2165 > TMED23. The sequence goes on from JABIIH010000142.1 coordinate 2,660, forward strand.
CCAATATTCTCGATTTTGAATTGGAGTTCGGCTTTTTTATCGGTAAGGGTGGCCGTGATATTCCTAAAGACAAAGCGCTTGACCATATCTTCGGCTACTCGATTTTTAATGATATCAGTGCCCGGGACACTCAAGCGGTCGAAATGCAGGGCGGGCTCGGCCCGGCCAAGGGCAAGGATTTCGACACCGGCAATATTATCGGCCCCTGCATCACTACCGCCGATGAAATCGATCCCTATAATTTGACCATGATCGCCCGGGTCAATGGTGAGGAATGGTCGCGCGGCTCCAGCAGCACCATGCACTGGAAATTTGAAGATTTAATCAGCTATGTGTCCAATTCTGAAACCTTGTATCCGGGAGAGTTTTTTGGCTCCGGTACGGTGGGCGGTGGCTGTGGACTTGAGTTTGAGCGTTATCTTGCGCCGGGTGATATTGTCGAGCTTGAAGTCGAAGGTATTGGCATTTTGCGCAATCGAATTGTGAAACAAAACTAACTAATTAATTTTAGGAGAATAATGATGGTTGAGAAAATCAGACGCGTCGTCACGGGTCACGATGACACTGGCAAATCCATATTTATCAACGATGGAGATGCCGGGGCGGTTATGGAAATGGAATCGATGCCGGGACTGGCGCTGACCGATCTCTGGGTCACCAATTCCGCACCGGCTGATAATTCTGGCAGCGCCGATGCTGCTGACCGGCCAATTGTGCTCGAGCCTCCGGCAAATGGCACAATTTTCCGCGTGGTTGAGTTTCCGCCCGACACGGCGTGGCGTGACAATGCTGATGCTAAAGAAGCCTTTGGCTCCATCGGCGCGGATCATGCGACTGATGACAGTACCGATGATGCAATGATGCACAAAACCTCGACGGTGGATTACCTAATTGTGCTGAAAGGTGAGATTTGGGCGATTTTGGACGACAGCGAAACCTGCCTCAAACAAGGTGATGTGATGATCCAGCGCGGCACCAATCATTCCTGGAGCGTGCGCACGGAAGAGCCCTGTCTGCTGGCGGCGATCCTCGTGGATTCCAAGCCGGTTTAGCCTGTGCCGCGATGAATATCGCCAGTTTTCTAAGCAATTCCGCCACCACTTGGGCTGATCGTCCAGCGCTGGCCATTGGCTCAAAGATCGTTCAAACCTACGCTGAACATGATGCAGAGGCGGCGCAGCTGGCAGGTGGACTAACCGTCAAACTTGGGCTCAATCCGGGCGATCGCGTCGGTATCGCCATGAAAAACAACCCGGCCTATAGCACGGTACTGTTTGCTGCCTGGCATGCCGGGCTCGCTGCCGTGCCGATGAACGCCAAACTACACGCTCGAGAATTCAATTACATTCTGGAAGATGCTGGGATCACGGTGTGCTTCGTTACGGATGATCTGGCACCGGTGATTGCGGAAGCGGCAGCGGATTTGAAAAAGCTGAAAATCATTAATGTTGATAGCGTTAATTTTGCCGAACTGTTGCAAGCCGAGCCAATTGAGATGGCTGATACTGAGCCCGACGATCTGGCCTGGCTGTTTTATACTAGTGGCACGACCGGGCGGCCCAAAGGGGCGATGCTGAGCCACCGCAATCTTATGGCCATGACGGAGACTTATTATGGTGATGTCGATCAGGTAACGGCAGAGGATAGTCTGCTCCACGCTGCGCCGATGTCGCATGGTTCCGGGCTTTATATCCTGCCGTATGTTGCCAAGGGCGCACTGCAGATCATTCCTGAAAGTGGTGGATTTGATCCTGCTGAGATTGCTGGATTGCTGCAAATATACCGGAATGTGGGTGCGTTTTTCGCGCCGACGATGGTGACCCGGCTGATCAATGCACCGGCGATTATTGAGGGTGATACCGATAACCTCAAGACCATTATCTACGGTGGCGGGCCGATGTATGTCGAAGATTGCCTAAAGGCGCTTGATCTATTGGGACCGAAGCTGGTGCAAATCTACGGCCAAGGTGAAGCGCCGATGACCATTACCGCATTGTCGCGCGCAGCTCACTCGGCAATCGATGATCCAAGATATCTCGATAAGCTTGCCTCAGTTGGCACAGCTCGAACCGATCTTGACGTGCAGGTGGTGGATGGCAATGGTGCGCCGCTTAGCCCCGGTGAGATTGGTGAAGTGTGCGTGCGTGGTGAGGTGGTTATGCAGGGCTATTGGCGGAATGACGAGGCAACCAATGAGAGCCTGCGGAGTGGCTGGCTGCATACCGGCGATATGGGAGCCTTTGACGAAGAAGGCTTTCTCACCCTCAAAGACCGTTCCAAAGACGTTATTATTTCCGGTGGCTCCAATATCTATCCGCGTGAAGTGGAAGAAGTTCTCCTGCAACATGACAATGTGCTGGAAGCCTCGATCATTGGCCGGCCTCATCCTGATTGGGGCGAGGAGGTTGTTGCCTTTATCGTTTGTGCTCCGGGATCAGAGGCCAAAGAAAGCGAAATGGATCAGCTTTGTCTCGACAACATCGCCCGCTTTAAGCGGCCAAAAGAGTATCGCTTTGTCGATGAACTGCCGAAGAATAATTATGGTAAGATTCTCAAAACCAAGCTGCGCGCCTCACTCGATTGTTAACGCCGAAATTCGCCATAATATTGCAGTGTTATGGGCAAAGCCCTACACTTTAAACCATCAATTAAAAAAACTTTTCAGGGAGATATTAAAAATGGCTATCACCGTAACCGTTATGTATCCGAACACGCCCGGCTCTAAGTTTGATATGGACTACTATTTAGGTGCCCATATGGATTTGGTCGGCAAAACCATGGGGCCAAGCTTGCTCAGCGCCCGCGCGGTTAAAGGCGTCGGCACACCGGACCCTGATACTCCGGCACCCTATCAGATTATTGCAATCCTGGAATTTGAAAGCGCCGAAATTTTACATACCTGCATGGCTGAACACGCCGAAGCGGTGATGGGCGATATTCCGAACTTCACCGATGTCGAATCCGTCGTCCAGATCAGCGAGAATTTAGGGTAGGCCTACCCCTCATTGATCCCGGCGTAGCGGCGGAGGCGGATGTCGGCCTGTTCTTTGTGGCCGGCAAAGCCTTCGAGGGCGCAGAGCCGTGAGCAATATTTACCAACCTCAACCGAGGCTTCCTCAGTGACGCGTTGATAGGTGTGAGTTTTGATGAACTTACCGACCCAGAGCCCGCCGGTGTAGCGCCCGGCTCCTTTGGTCGGCAGGGTGTGGTTGGTGCCGATGACTTTGTCGCCATAAGAGACATTGGTTTCAGGGCCTAGGAACAGGGCGCCGTAATTGGTCATATTGTTGAGGAAATAATCCGGATCTTTAGTCATCACCTGAACATGCTCGGAGGCGATGCGATCCGCTTCGGCCAGCATTTCTTCCTCGCTGTCACAGACAATCACCTGGCCGTAGGTTTCCCAGGCAGCGCGCGCCACTTCACCGGTTGGTAATATTTTCAGCTGCCGTTCGACTTCTTTCATGGTGTCTTCAGCGAGCGTTTCTGAATTCGTCAGCAATACCGCCGGGCTGGTTGGTCCATGCTCGGCCTGACCCAGCAGATCAGCGGCGCAGAGCTCGCCATCAACTGTGTCGTCGGCGATGATTAGAGTTTCGGTTGGTCCGGCCAGCAGATCAATGCCGACCCGGCCAAACAATTGTCGCTTAGCTTCGGCGACATAGGCATTGCCCGGCCCGACCAGCATATCAACTGCAGCGATCTCACCGGTGCCGAGGGCCATTGCGCCCATCGCCTGGACACCGCCCAAGCAATAAACCTCATCCGCGCCGGCCATATCTTGTGCCACCACAATAGCCGGGCTTGGCTGGCCTTCATAGGGGGGCGCGCAGGCAACAATACGTTTAACGCCCGCGACTTTGGCCGTCACTACGCTCATATGAGCCGAAGCGACCATCGGATATTTGCCACCCGGCACATAGCAGCCGACCGAGTTTACTGGAATGTTTTTATGACCGAGAGTAACGCCTGGCAGCGTTTCCTGCTCGACATCAATCAGGGCAGCTTTTTGAATTTCAGCAAAGCCCCGCACTTGCGCCTGGGCAAATTTGATATCTTCAAGGTTTTGTTCGGTCAGCTGATCATAACAGGCATCGATTTCGGCGCGGCTGAGACGGAAATTTTCCGGCTGCCAATTGTCAAATTTCTTGGAATAGTCCTTTAAAGCTGCGTTTCCCC
>JABIIH010000181.1 GCA_018649245.1 Rhodospirillaceae bacterium
ATGGTGAAAATCATCGCCGAGGTTTCGGCTGCTTCGGCCAGCCCGTAAAAGAAAATCTTGAGGTTCATTTTTTTGCGCGCGATGGCAAATAACAGCGCGCCGACAGCGCCGATGCCGCCACCCTCGGTGGGGGTAAAAACGCCGAACGATATGCCGCCAATGATGACCAAAAACAGCACGAGTACGGCCCATATTTTTGACAAGGTGCGCCAGCGATGGCTCCAGGGTGATTTGGGGGCACGCGGTGCAAGTTCGGGAAAAAACCAGGCAACCAGCCAGATCACAGCTATATAAAGCGCGATGGTGATGAGACCGGGAACAATGCCGGCGATAAACAAATCACCAATGCTTTGCTCGGTTAATATGCCGTAGACAATGAGTGCCGCAGATGGTGGGATTAAGATGCCCATGGTGCCACCAGCTGCCACCGTTCCGGCAGCAAACCCTTCGTTGAAATTATATTTACGCATTGGCGGGATTGAGACTTTAGCCATGGTGGCAGCCGTCGCCACAGAGGAGCCGGAAATGGAGGCAAAGCCACCACAGGCCGCTACCGTGGCCATTGCCAAGCCGCCGCGCTTATTGCCCAGCCAGGCCTGGGCCGCCTCATATATATCTTCGGCCAAGGCAGCGCGGAAAACAAACACACCCATCAGCACAAACAATGGCAGGGTGACAAAATTGGCATTGAGGGCGAGATCGAGAATTTGCTGGCTGACGGTTTCCAGCGCTGGGCCTATACCCCGCACCCAAGCAAAACCAACAAAACCAACGAGCATCATTGAAAAGCCCAAGGGGAAGCCCAAAAAAGCGATGATCAAAAGCGCAACGAAACCGATTAGAGAAAGGATCATACGATGTCTTCCTCTTGATGGTGATCGCGAATGGGTTCAGCACTTTGCCTAATATCCACCGTCACATACTTCCAAACCATATAAATTTGAGTGATTGCACTTACCGCACTTAGGCCGCAGAGAATAAATAACAGCGGAGCCGTGGGTAATTCCAAATGAATGGAAATATCATCGTTTTCGAGCATATCAAGGCCGGTCGACCACATCCGGTGGGTGATAAAAATAATCATGCCGGCACTGGCAATCAGCACGATTACCTCCCGAACTCTTTTGAACCCGTCACTCATAAAGCCATCGAACAGTTCAACCGTGATGTGGGCGCGTTTTACGGTTACCAGAGGTAACGCCGAAAAAATTGTCAGACCCAATAAAAATTCTATGATTTCAACACCGCCCGGAATCGGATTGTTAAAGGCATAGCGGCCGGTTACATCGATGATGGTTACGGAGGCAATGCCGAGCATAAAAAGTGCCGCAATGACCGTCAGAATGCGGACGGGTTGTCTAAAAATTCCGGCAACTTTTTCCGGCACCAAATAATCCTCGGCCAAAGCGCGGTCGAGTGGATTATTAGCAATGCTTTCTTCGTGATAATCGGCACCGATGTCGCCAGAATTTTCCGGAACATCGGTGCCATCGGTTTCAGAGTTACTCATAGGGCAATGTAAATAGGCGTCCTATTTCAGTTGAGATTTGAAATAAGCCATTGCCGCTTTCGCATCGACGCCTTTGGCGCTGGCCTTTTGCAGCCATTCACCTTCGGCTTTGATGGCAAACTTTTTGATCGGGTTCATCAATGCCGGTCCAGCTTGAATTATTGTACCACCGGCTTTTTTTAAGGCCGCCAAATTCTTGGCGGCAATTTTATCACCCAGGCCAAGGTATTTAGAGACATGCATACCCGAAACGCTATCGACCTGTTGCTGCTGTTGCTTGGTCAGGCCATCCCATTTTTTGCCATTAATCAGCAGTGAGAAGGACGTGTTTGTCAGGCCACCTGGAATGACAGTTGTGTATTTGATGTAGGGCATAATACGAAAGGCACCTAAACCATGGGCGGGTACGGCGACCCCATCAACCACACCTTTTGAGACCAGGCCGAATATTTTAGAAGGACCCGAAGCAACCGGAACAGCACCAAATTCTTTTAGTATTTTGGTGGTAATTCCAGGCGCTGCACGGAGTTTAAAGCCTTTGAGATCGGCGACGCTTTTGATGGGCCCTTTGCCGCTATGGATAATGTTTGGCGACAGCACAAAAGAACCGACTAACTTGGTGCCTTTATATTCATTGGCTGGTTTGAAGAATTTCTCATGCGTGTTCCAGAGCGCAATCGATGTTTTCAGCGCACCGGGGGAGCCCAGCGGCAGTTGCGATAATGTGGGCAAATGTATGCGTTTTGGCTGAAAAATATTCGCCATCAGCACGACATCGGCCAAACCTTTGGTCACGGTTTGCCAATTTTTCGGCGGTGGGCCGACTTTGGTGGCGGATAGTTTTGGTGTCACCGAACCATTGGTGGCTTTGATAACATCTTTGATCCAAGGCAGGGTAACGCCGACTTGGAATGGATGTTTCGGTGGCAGATAATTGTTGATCAATAGCTCGGCTGATAAAGCCGGTTGAATGCTGACTAAACTTGCGACTACAAATGTACCCGAAAGTGTCATGGATATCAGTAGTTTAGAGTTAATTTTCATGTTCCTATTCCCCATTCTTAGTTGCAATTTATTTATGGACTTAAAATGCGGGAAAGCTGGGGCGATTGCCACCTACTAACCCGAGTTGTCACGTAGAAGTGAATATTTAAAAAATTAGGTTTTGGTGACGTTCCAGATTTCCTGGACGTCGGTGCCGGCTGCTTTGAAAGTTACGGCAATCGGACACCATTGCGACAGGCCTTCTTTCATTTCGGCCAATTGCTCATCGCTTGCCGGTGACGTGATGTTGACCGTCGTGGTCGCTGAGACAAATGGCAGACCGATGGTTTCCTGCATCATCAAACCGCGCCGGTCCATCTCTACTTCCATTGCCAAATCGAGGGCAACAACTTCGGTCCCGGCTTTACCGGCAAGTTTGTGGATGGTTGAACTGGTGCAGCCCATAAATCCTGCAAGATAAGCTTGGATCGGCGACATGCCGAGACCGGTACCACGTGGTTCTGGATGATCCATTATTAATTCATCATCGCCGGCAATGACATCTGTCCGCGCGTGATTGGGACACGATGCTTGGAACTTCATTTTGGCTACTTCTACAGTGTGATCGTCAGGCATGACTTTACTCTCCCCATTTATATGTTTTTAATGATTTAACTACGCTCAAGATAAAGAATTATCAAAGTTAATAAAAATGACGTTTTCTTGATCACTAGCTAAATCAAAACTCAGTAATTTTAGGAAGTCTTAATGGTAAAATCTTTTTCCCCCAATCCAGAGCAATTGGCCTTGCTGCCCGGAAAGTCGGGCTGTGACATTAATGGGCTTGGTGAAATTGACATACGCCGGCCAACGCCGATCTACTGGCATGATCCCGAACGCATCGCTCATGGCGAGCTGCAAGCGTGGTTTTATAGGTTTGGCCCCGCGCCTGAGGTTAGGCCGATCCGTGAAGAAACCATGAAAGTGATGGCGGCTCCCCTATCCGAAGTCGCTTCGACTAAGCCCGATTGGACGCCGGAGCAATGGAGCGAAAACATCAAAGCGGCGGCTTTGGAACGAGAGGCCGATCTGGTGGGTATCGCACGCGTCAGGCCCGAATGGATATTTGAAGGATTCGAGGTAAAAGAAAAGTGGATTGTCGTGCTTGGTTTGGCGATGGATTTCGACGAGATTTGTGATGCGCCGGGACCGCGCACCCAAGTAGAAGTGCAGACCCAATATGGCCGGGGTGCCCGCGCCTCTCATAAATTGGCGTCCTGGCTTCAGGAGCAGGGCTGGGCAGCAAAATTTCATGGTGGTCCCCGGGCCGGGCCAATGTTGATCGTGCCGGCGGGCCTTGAAGCGGGCTTTGGCGAGCTTGGTAAACATGGCTCGATCATCAATCGGCAATATGGCTCATCATTGCGGCTGGCTTATGTGTTGACAGATGCACCGCTGATTGCCGATGCCCCGGATAATATTGGTGCTGATGGTTTTTGCACCAGCTGCCAGCTATGCACCCGGGGTTGTCCGGTTGATGCGGTCTCAGATACCAAAGAAATGGTGCGGGGTGTTGAAAAATGGTTTATCGATTTTGATAAATGCATATTGTATTTCAATGAAAACAACGGCTGTGCAGTGTGCCTCGCCAAATGTCCTTGGAATAAAAAAGGTACGGCCCCTCGCTTGGCTGAGAAACTGACCAAACGGCAAAGTTCAAATTAATTTAAATCAGGGAGTTGTAACATGCGGCCAAGAAATTTCGGTGTCCGGGTTCATAACCAAGAAAAAGCAACACAAGGTTTTACGCTGTTCTCGCCGCTGTGGGATCAAAAGACATCCTTGATAAATATGGCCGGCGAAGTGGTTCACGAATGGGATTTGCCGGGCACCCCTGGCGGCTATGCGCGATTGTTACCTAACGGCAATTTGTTTTATGCCACGACCACGGAGGAGGGGCCACCCTTCAAAGGCGGGGCCGGCGGCGGCTTGATCCGGGAAGTTGATTGGGACAACAATGTGGTGATGGAATATCGTGATGACTGGCAGCATCATGATCTCCGGCGGCTGCCGAACGGTAATATTCTCTATGCAGGTTGGGAAATGATGCCGGAGGATGCGGCCAAAAGAGTCAAGGGCGGCATTCCTGGCACTGAATTACCGGAAGGCATCGTTAATGATTTTGTCAAAGAGGTGACGCCGGCGGGCGAAATTGTCTGGGAATGGCATGCTCATTCAGACATGGATATTGAAAAATACGAGTTGCACCCCTTATGTCCGCGCCGCGTTTTTGCCTGGTGCAATACGACTTTTGCGCTCGAGAATGGCGATGTCCTGATCAGCCTGCGCCAGATTAATCTGGTGGCGATCATTGATCGTGAAACCAAGAAATTCAAATGGGAAAGGCGAGACGACAATTGGGGTCACCAACATGACTGCCAGATGCTGCCTAACGGCAACATTATGCTGTTTGCCAACGGTATGAATACCGATTTTCCGCATCCTCACTCATTTATCACTGAATTTAATCCCGAGACCAATGAGACAGTGTGGGAATACCGCGATGATCCCTGTACGTTTTTCTATTCTCATCATATCAGCGGGGCGGAACGGTTAGCGTCCGGTAATACGCTTATTTGTGAAGGCTCGTTTGGCCGGCTGTTTGAAGTTACGCCGGAGAAAGAAATTGTCTGGGAATATATTAACCCCAGTTTTGGTCAAACTTTTTTTGGAGATTCCGTAAATTGGATATTCCGCGCGTTTCGCTATACGCCCGAGTCACCGGAAATTGCCGGCCGGGTAGCGCTTTAAAACAATATTATTGTAATCAGGCACAAAATCGCCGTAATCGCGATACCAAAAGGAACAGGTGAGATATCTTCGCCAAGTTGCATTGCACCTGCATTCATCGCGTTTCCTAGCACGCAGTAATTATTTTTAGTCGCCATCTTATTTTCCCCAAGTCGATTTCGAGTATATTATACGCGATAATATAAGCGAATCTCTTGAATTTAGCGAATAAATTAGAACTTATATGATTAAGTCTAATTTCCTGCAGTAATCGGGAGCGAGGATATCATTGGCCAAGATTAGAAACTATCTGTTGGTATTATTGGTGCTGATCATTGGCGTCGGGGCATCGGTTATTGGTTTTCGTCAAATTGTTCTCCTTGAGGAAGCCGAGAAACAGAAAAATTTTGTTATCGCGGCATCTGATCGCATGGTGGCAATTGAGCGTGCAATCCAATCGAATTTGGATTCGGTGCTATCGATTAAATCTTTTTTTGAATCAAATTTAATTGTTCAGCGCGAGCAGTTTCGATCATTTGTATCGCCGCTCCTGAAGCGCAACAGCGCCCTCCAAGCCCTCGAATGGATACCCAACGTTTCGGCTGAGGAAAGAAGCAGCTATGAATCTGTAGCCAAGTCTGAAGGGTTCAAAAACTTCAAATTCACCGAACGTTCTGGAAAAGGCAAATTGATAAAAGCTGATACTCGCGAAGATTTTTTTCCGGTCTTTTACCTTGAACCTATGAAAGGGAATGAGAGTGTATTCGGATTTGATTTAGGATCCTCTGTAGATCGTCGGATTGCTTTGGAAGCAGCTCGGGATAGCGGGCGGATTGTAACCAGCGAATCCATCGCGTTGGTGCAAAACGGCAGGGCAGGTGTACTTTTATTTGCTCCCA
>JABIIH010000192.1 GCA_018649245.1 Rhodospirillaceae bacterium
CGGCTGATGAGCCCATCATGCCAACCTGCGGTGCCGCCAAATGCATCGAGCCGGCCTTACCTTCCGAAACGCCGGTGACTTTGCCATAAAGTTCCGCAAACATGGTATTTAGATCACCGCCTTTGGCGATATATATAGCGTGGCTGCGATAGGTGCCGAAAATCCAATCCTCGGGTCGCAAAGTGCTGCAAACGCCAACCGCCACGGCTTCCTGCCCGATCGAGAGATGGACGGGGCTTTGGATTTTGTCAAAAGGATATAACTCAATAATACGCTCTTCGACCCGGCGAATTGTTAAAGCGTCGCGAAATAAGCGCGTATACAGATCCTGCGGCGTCATTAATGCATGTTCCCTGAATCAGTCGAATTGGCAAGATACCAATTATAAGTTTTTTGCAAACCCTCCTCCAACGGAACATTGGCTGACCAGCCGAGTTTTTCCATCCGGGTTCGGTCCAAAAGTTTGCGCGGTGCGCCATCGGGCTTGCTCTGATCGAATTTTAAGGGTCCGTGATAATCGACCACGCGGCAAATTGTCTCGGCCAGTTCCCGAACGGATAATTCCTGACCAGACCCAATGTTGATGGGAATGGCATCGGAGTAATTCTTTAGCAAAAAAACGACCGCATCAGCCAAATCGTCAACATACATAAATTCCCGTTTTACTTTGCCGGAACCCCAAACTTCAAGTGCCTCGGCTTTCTCAATATTTGCCCGATGAGCCTTGCCTAAAAGAGCGGGGATAACGTGACTGGTATCGGGATCGTAGTCGTCACCTGGACCGTATAAATTATTGGGCTGCGCGGCGATAAAATCGCTGCCGTATTGTTCACGATAGGCTTGGCAAAGTTTAATGGCAGCGATTTTAGCAATAGCATGCCACTCATTGGTGGGCTCCAAAGGGCCCGTCAGAAGTGCCTCTTCGACCATCGGCTGCATGGAATCTCTCGGATAAATACAGGCCGAGCCAATGAATAAAAGTTTCTCAACATTATGAAGATGAGCCGCCTGGATGATATTGGTGGCGATCATCAAATTGTTGTAAAGAAAATCAACCGGGTAATTAATATTTGAAAGAATGCCGCCGACCGTCGCCGCGGCAATAATGATCGCCTGAGGTTTGGCATCGCCGAGCCAATGCCCAACGTCAATTTGACTCCTAAGGTCTAAATCTGCTCGCGCAACGGTTTGGATGTCACACTTTTCAGCTGACAATCGCCGCACGACTGCCGAACCAACCATGCCGTTATGGCCAGCAACCCAAACACGTTTGCCCTGCAACGAATAAGTAGGGGATTTATTCGAATCATTCATTGAGGGGACTATAAAGTAAAATTGAAAACAAAAGTTTAATTTCACTCCACTGGAGCAATGTCCGACATATATATTAAATCCGTCAGCTTTGAATTATGGTAGACGGAAAGATGAAAATTATTGGGTTAGAGAAGTATTAAAAAATCAGCTCATTGTTCCATCGATTGGGCCAAAAGTTTTTGCTGTTGTCTCAGTACTTGCTGAGTTTTCAATTTGATAATTTGCGGTGTCATTTTCTCCAAATGAGCCTCGGCCTGGCGAAGCGCTGCCAGGTAGGTTTCATCTTTAATTTCAGATTCGCCAGAAAATGCCAATTGATGAACGTGCAACTGGTCGGGCGATAATTCGTCATCGGCTTCCTGTTGGAAATCCTCGACTTTGCCGTTCATGAATTCGATGGCCTGGCTTTGCGCCAAAGTGTTATCGCCGTTCAAATAGCCGATCAATTGTTTTGCGGTTTCTACCCGCTCGGCCAGCAAAAGGTGAAAAAACCGGGTCCAGAACGGCAGGTCCCACAGCCGGTGCGTGGTTCCCTTTTTTCCATCCATGGGAAATAATTTGATCGGAACACAGTATTTTCGATCCACCATCTCGGCGATCTGCTGCAACCATTTATCACCAAACCAATAAGGAAAATGAGGCACAATAAAATGGCCAACAAGGTTTATCCATTGAGCCGTTACGACCATCGTGGTGATGCCGCCCTCCGGCATAAATGGATCAGGCAAATATCCTATGGCGAGGCGGTCGGTTGGTAAATTGTGGTACCACTCAAGCATGATAATGTCCCAACCTGGGGTCATCAATTCGTAGTCGTCGGGAAAGCCAAAATAAAGGCCGGCATTTGAACTATTTTGCCAAAGCTTGGTAAAGGCGTCACCATGGGTAATGGGCCTGGAATCGACATGCCAATGGACCGGAATTCCAATCGACTTATCCCAACCGGAGGCTATCAGTTCATGGGTTTTACTGTCATCGTCATCGACATAAATCCAGAGATCAATATGATCTTTTTTATCCGCGTGATTATCAAGAGAGCTAATAGCGCGCACGACCTTTTCGGGCCGCCCGCGGGTTAGCATAAGGATGTTGATATGATCTATATCGTCAACAGGTATCGATTTATTATCAGTCATCAAAATTCTATTTTAAATTTACGCCGGCTGTAGATTGGTAACTCAGCACGGCAAAATTACCACACGCCTACGCCCTCTGATTTATCGTCGTAGCTGCCCCGCCGAATTCCATCAGCATCCTCGAACGGCGCTTGATCACTGGCATACCATTTGGCCGCCCAAAGTACGTCGTCGTTTTTTCTGCCATAAACAACATGTTCTAGTGCAAAGCGGTTCAGATCACCTTCGTAATCGACAGGTTCAGCGTACAATACTTGACTTAGATTTTGAATTGCCATTGGTTCGGCAGTGACCACATGTGCCATATATTCAGGAATATTGTAGC
>JABIIH010000163.1 GCA_018649245.1 Rhodospirillaceae bacterium
AGCGGCAGTACGATCTACCTTGATCCACCGGATATTCTGCCGCTCAAAAATATCCCAGTCGTTGCGCCGCTTTTTGATTTGTCCGAAGAAGAAATCGATAGCTCTCCGATAGTCGCCGCGATTGAGTCTGCGCTGGTAAAATTCAATTTACAAGCGGGTGAACAGCCGGTCGCATTGGCATTTCCGTGGCAGGGCTCAGCGAGTTTTCAACGTCTGCAGGCGGTCTGCCAGGGCATCATCACAGGTTTGGCTTCCATCTTAGAGAACGACCACCCGTTAATATTGGTGATTGATGGTGACGTCGGTGGTCTGCTGGGTATCCATTGCCGCCACGAAGAAAATCTCGCTAATCCGGTGATCTCAATCGACGGCATCCAGCTTAAAGAATTTGATTTTATTGATATCGGCGAAGTTTTGCGCGCCACCGGGGCGGTGCCGGTGGTGATTAAATCGCTGCTGTTTCCAACCTAAAATACGGCTATTCTGCAGGTGCGGGGGCAGCGCTTTCAAGTGGGTCGTCTTTGATCGGCCAATGGATTAGCGCCGCCAGCACGCCCGCAATGACAATCGCCCACCACGCAGTATCGTAAGATTGATTTTGGTCGTAGATCAGCCCACCCATCCAAACGCCGGCAAAACTGCCAAGCTGATGGCTCAAAAATACAAAACCGTAAAGTGTCGCCAAATAACGCGGACCAAAAATTTGCACGACAATTCCTGAGGTCAGGGGAACGGTGGCGAGCCATAAAAATCCCACCATCGCTGAAAAGACAATCACCGAAATACTTGTCAGCGGTAATAAAACAAAAGCCATAATTACCAGAGACCGTGACAGATAAATCAGGCTTAGCAAATTCTTCTTGCGGTAACGTCCGCCAGCCCAGCCTGCTGTCCAGGTGCCCAGCATATTAAAAAAGCCAATTAGAGCTAAAGAAACCGACGCCATAGAGACGCCCAGCTCGCTGGTCGACAAATAGGCGGGCATATGGGCGACAATAAATTGAATTTGAAAACCGCAAACAAAAAAACCAATCATTAACAGGATGAACCCGCTATGACCTTTGGCTTTCATGACGACTTCGGTTAATGATTCATGTGTGCCCTTTTTGAGGCTATCACCGGCTGCGCTGGAAATAATACCCGTCAGCGGCAGAATTAAACTGACCATTACGGCCATTATGCCAGCCGCTGCGACCCAGCCGAGATTGGCGATTAAGCCTTGCGACAGTGGGATGATCAGCATTTGCCCCGCGGTGCCGCCTGAGGTAACGATACCGAAATAGAGGCTTTGCTTTTCCGGAGGTGCAGTCCGGCCAACAATCGATAACAACATCGGCAACGCGCAACCGGCCGCACCAACGCCGGTGAATAGCCCGACACTTAACATCATGCCTTCGGGGGTTACAGATTGCGACATCATGAAAAGGCCGGTGCAATATAGGACGGCTGACATCAGCAAAACACGAACAGGACCCCAGCGGTCGGCCATGGCGCCAATGGCTGGCGCGGCCAAGCCGTAGATTAAGTTTTGGATTGCTACGGCGAAGGAAAACACCTCCCGGCCCCAATTCAAATCGACCGAAACCGGCAGCATAAACATGCCGAAACTTTGGCGGCTGCCATAGGATAGCAATATGATGATAGTCGCCAGGGCCAACACGAAGACGGAATTTTGCCAAAACGGTTTGGCCGGTTCAGTGGACGACATCGGAGGGGGCCTTTAGAGCAAATTTAGTTGTGACTTAATTCACCCGTATACAGGACAAGAAGAGCTTTGTAAAAAACTAAGAAATCTAACTAAAAATATCAGATGAGCGATTTTTTATTATTTGGTGATGCGCGAAGTGAGGTTTTCCCACACCCGATCCATTGCCAAACCGCTATAGAACATCTCTGTGCATTTCTCACTTTCCCCCGGTGTCAGGTAGCGCACATCACCGAGCGGCATTGACTGCAGTTGCAGCGCTGCTGATATTTGGAGATATACTGCAGTCACGGTGGCGCCTTTGATATCCGGTCCGGTGACTGAGCAACCGTGACCGCGCATCAAAACAACACTGTTGTTACCCAAACATTTGGCCAGATCACGGCCTTGATCCATATTGCGGACCAGCAGATCGGTGTCCCCGAATTTGTCGTAAATATCCCAGATCGGGATTTCCCGGCCAATGCCCGCCCCGGTGTGAATGATCGGTTGCAGTTGAGCGCCGGTGACGCCAAACGGAATAACCGAAAGTGAATGATTGTGGACCACAGAATGCACTTCCGGCCGGGCTTCCAAGAGTGCGCCATGGATAAATCGCTCGCCATAAGGTGTCAGCGTCGAACCATCGACGCTGTTGCCTTCGAGATCAAACTCCATGATATCGTCACGGCAGACAATCTCGGGTGAGCGCGAGCAAGAAATGAAAAAGTGTTTGGGATTATTGGGATTGCGGACACTTATATGGCCAAAAGAATCAACCACATTTTCATTGGCAAGAACGTGATTAGCAATGACCAATTCATCCAGCAACTCATCGAGCTTGCCATCCATGTTATCTAACAACGCCTGATCCCCGCCTTTTAAAGGTAAAATTAGCTTATTTGAGCCAATTTACGATAAGGCAGTCAAAGCTGCATTGATCCAAATCAATTAGAAATCTAAGTAAAAAAGAGCGACTTAATCTCTGCCAAGGCGTTTTTGTTCCAAGACGATGATGGCGCCGCCGACTGTAAATATTGCCAGCAGCCAAAAAACCCAAATTGTCGCTTGCTGATCGATAATCCAGCCGAAGAAAACCGGCGCAATGGCACTGCCAAGCGCGATCCCTGTTGAGACAAAACCAAAGGCGCGTCCGGTTGTGCCTTTCGGGGCCACCGCGCGCACCATCATGTCGCGGGCAGGACGCAAGATGCCCTGCAATAAGCCGGCAATGATAAACAGTCCGATTAACAGGACGTCCGGTAATTTGAAGAGGGCAAACAAAGCAAAAATTACAGCTGAGCCCAAAAAGCTAACGAGCGCGATGGTGTGATGCTCGGTGGCTTTATCCGCAATTACCCCGCCGATCAAAATACCGGATGTGCTGGCGAACAGATAAGCGGTTAGCGCCGTTCCGGCGACCGCAAAACTGATCTCATGAATATTAACATTGGCGACGACCGAAAATGAATGCACACCGCTTGAGGTTAATGACGCCAATAGGAAAAACATAAAAAACAGGATCATTTGTCTCGACAACATCAAGCGTGCTGTCGAGACGCGCTCAGCTGGTGTTTCATCTGAACTAGAATTTTTCTCTGATGCATCAGACAACTCATCTTGCAAAATACCACCTTGCAGAAAAATAAGGACTGCAACGACCAAGCCAAGAGCGCCAGTGATCATCACGGCACTCTGCCAGTCATAAAGTGCGACTAGAAAAATAATTGAGGCAGGCGCAATTGAACCGCCAAGGTGTCCCGAAAATGTGTGGATGCTGAAGGCTTTGCCCATCCGTCCGGAATCAATCGACGAATTCAGGATGGCATAGTCGGCGGGATGAAACACCGAGTTACCGATGCCGGCAATTACTGCCGCCACATAGATCATCTCCAGGCTGGGTGCAAAGCCCATAGCGCTGATTGCCAAAGCTTCGATAATTAAGCCGCCGACCAATAATGGTCGTGCCCCGATGCGATCAACCAGAATGCCGGCCGGTATCTGAGCCAGCCCCGTCGCTAATCCAAATAGAGCAATGACAGTGCCAAGTGCAGCATAGCTAACGCCAAATTCATCGCGCCAGATTAACAGCAGAGGCGGCAGGCTAAGTTGATAGAAATGGCTGAGAAAATGTCCTGAACTGATCAGGCTCAATACGCGGGTGTCATGTCGGGCTGTTGTCGAGATCGCGTCCAAAATCTATTTCTCTCCTGACATTAGTCGTGCGTGTGCCCGTGATCTTTACCGTCGCTGTGGTCATGGTCGTGGTCGTGGCTGTGTCCGTGGTCATGTGAATGGTCATGCTCACCATGCGCTTCATCAGAGGTAAACAGCAATGATTTAATAATCAACGGTACGACATCGGTCGGCTGAATGAGCTCACCGATATCGATGTAATCGAACTCCTGCAGTTGGATACCATCGAGCGAAATAATATCACCAGCGACAGCCAGTTCTTTGCGTAAAATAACGCCGAGGCTTTTGCCGATATCACCTTCCATCACCAGGATCAATTGATCTTGATTGGCAACGGTTTTTGGCAAGCCGTCACAAATTCCCTGGGCCAGCGCAAACATGCGTGGATGAGCCGGCTCACCCTCCCAGCGGAAAGCCAGCGCAATCGTCGTTTCGCCTTCTGCAATATCGAACCGGGTCAAAGCTTTTGAAATTGCCTCAGCGATCTTTATTGGTTCGATATCACCAGCCAAGGAAATATCCAGCCGGATCACCGGGATGTTTCTAATCGGCAGACTATCAGGTTCAGTGATATGAACCGTATTGCCGCTCACCTGCACGGTGAATTGCGAGGCACCAACGACAGTTGCCCGAATACCCTGACCCGGATCATAAACC
>JABIIH010000194.1 GCA_018649245.1 Rhodospirillaceae bacterium
AATGCCCATTTTGCCGATTGCTGCACACGTCGCCGGTGATGAACCGCTAAGGGCGGCGAAAATTGAGCACGCCCCTAAGTTTGAAATGATCAAACCACCCGGTATCCGGTGCAGCCAGCGATCCAGTACTTCGTACAAATCCTTACCGGCGGGCGAGATCGCGATTGCCACGCCCATAACAATAAACATCGGGATAGAGACCAGTGAAAATTCAGCCAGACCTTCAAAGAAAGTATCAGCCAGGACATCCAGCGTGCCAGGTCCCTCGAAAATCATCAAAAATGTAATCGCCACCAAGCCGAGGCCGAAAGCAACAGGGATACCAGTCGCGAGGACAGCAATAGTTGAAATGCAAACTAAGGCGCCAATGACGAGCGGGCTCATTAGTGAACACTCCTTTCACCATCGGTGATGCCAAACGGCATCTCTCGACCTGTCGCAATGGCCAAAATGTCGGCCACATATTGCAGGCACAATAAGCCGATGCCGATCGGCAGCGCAATATAAGGTATCCACAGCGGCAGAGACCAAACCGTGTCGGTCCGCCAGCCCTCGGTCAGGGCTTCATGGAACAGCTTAAATCCCTCAAAGCCCAAGATAGCGCAGAAAATAAGCGCCAATACGCTCGACAAAAGGGCCAAGGTGTAGCGGCCTTTCTCCCCGAGATAGACCGGTAATAAATCAACGTTTACATGACCTTTGATGAGAAGCACGTAAGGGCAGCCTATTAAGGTCGAACCCACCAATGAAAAAATTACAAACTCAGTTTGCCAAATTGTTGAGGCGCCCAAGACGTAGCGCATAAAGACCATCTGACAGACCACGAGAATAGCCAAACCCACCAGAAAAGCAGCGATGACGCCGCAAATACGCGAAATGACTTTGACCGCGTTTATGAATGCATCCATTGAACCGGCTTTCTTTTTATTAAAATAATCGCCCGCCCTCAGCAAGAATTGGAGGACGGGCGAACGTCGGATCAGCGCTTATTTAACAGCGAGCGCTTTCTTAATCAATTCCTTGCCGCCAGGAACTTTTTCGGAAAAGATTTTATAAGATGTTTTTTGGGCGATATCTTTCCAAGCCTGAGCTTGAGCACCCGTCATTTCAACTACTTTGACACCGGCTTTTTTGTAAGCAGCAACCAATTTGTCATCAAGACCTTTGGCTTTGCTGGTCATATAACGTTCGGCAACCTTACCGGCAGCTTTAAGAGCAGCCTGCTGTTTACCGTTGAGTTTTTTCCAGCTTTTCTTGGACATTAGAATTGGCTCATACATGAACCAAAGGGCATATTTACCAGGAGCCGTCAGACATTTAACCTGCTCATAAATACGGTAAGAAACAAAGCTGCCTGAGCTGGTATTGGCCGCATCAAGAACACCTGTCTGCATGGCTTGATAAATCGCCGAGCTCGACATCGAAGCGATCGAAGCACCAGCACCAACCAGCATTTGCTCAAACGCCGGACCAGCTGCACGGGTCACTTGGCCTTTCATGGTTTCTGGTCCCAAGATGCAATTTTTCTTGGAAGCAAAACCGCCAGCCAGCCACGCATCCGACAAGACAACAACACCGGCTTTATCGATGATTTTTTTAATGTCATCCATGAAAGCGGATGAGTTTAGGCGTAAGGCATGATCATGGTTTTTTACCAGACCCGGCATCAATGTGGCACTGAATTGCGGATGACGGCCACTGGCATAATCAAGCGGGAAAGCAGAAATATCCAGCTGCCCTTTGACCATGGCATTCCATTGCGCTTTGGGCTTGAACAGAGATTTGCCGGGATAGACTTTTACGTCAACGCCAACATTGGCTTTTTTCATTTCCTTGGCAATGATTTGCACCATTTCGTCGCGCACATCACCTTTGCCGCCTGGCCATTGATGAGATGCTTTGAGGGTTAAGGCACTTGCCGTACCGGTTAAAGCGACTGCTAAACCAACCGCGAAAGCAGTGCCTGACAATAATTTATTTGATAGTCTCATTGATTTTCTCCCGAATGAGTTTTTAGAGTTATTATATTATTGGTCCTGCACTTTAGTGATCACCGAACTGTGATCTAGAAATAAGTCTATAGCAAATAATTTCTTTCGATAAAGCACGCCTCGATAAATATCAAACTCGATGCTTTTGCTTACCTTAAAAAATGTGTATGACAGCGGCCATGCCTATCATTACCGATACCAATTCCTTAGCAGAATTCTGTGAGCAACTGGCAAAATCGGCCTACGTAACTGTCGATACAGAGTTCATACGTGAGAAGACTTATTGGCCGCAATTGTGCTTGGTGCAATTGGCTGACGATGACAAAGCCATGGCTGTCGATGCCGAAGCCGATGGTATTGATCTCTCACCCCTGTTCGAATTAATGGCCAATAAAAATGTCCTGAAAGTCTTCCATGCGGCGCGTCAGGATTTGGAAATTTTCTATAAACTGGCAGGTGCCTTACCAACGCCACTGTTCGATACGCAGGTGGCGGCTATGGTTTGCGGCTTTGGTGAATCAGTCGGCTATGAAACGCTGGTGAATAAACTGGTTGGTGAACAAGTCGACAAGTCGTCCCGCTTCACCGATTGGTCACACCGGCCGTTGACCGACAAACAGGTCAGTTACGCCCTGGCTGACGTCACTCATTTACGTCCCATCTATGAAAAGCTTGAAGCCAAACTGATTTCAAGTGGACGTCATGAATGGCTCGATGAAGAACTGGGCAAACTTACGGATGAAAATATCTACAAGTTTCCACCACGTGAAGCTTGGCGGCGAGTCAAGGCGCGCAATCCCAAGCCGCGGTTTTTAGCGGTCTTGAGGGAAGTGACAGCGTGGCGGGAAATCGAAGCCCAGACCCGTGACCTGCCGAGGAACCGGGTATTGCGTGACGAAGCCCTGGTTGAAATTGCGCATCACACGCCAAAGAATGTCAAAGAACTCGCCCGCACCCGTGGCCTCGGTCAGCGTTTGGCAGAGGGCAGCGCCGGCGAGAAATTGTTGCAGGCTGTTGAAGCGGGACTGAACCTGCCGGAAGCAGACTGCCCGAGCGTTCCCCGCCGGCCAAATCTGCCACGTGGCATCGGACCGGTAACTGATCTTCTCAAAGTTCTCTTAAAAATGAAATGCGAGCAGCAGGAAGTTGCACAAAAGCTTATCGCCAGCGGTGATGATATTGAGAAGATTGCGGCTTACGGCGAGAAAGCGGAGGTGCCGGCTCTGACCGGCTGGCGGCGTCAGCTATTTGGCGAAGACGCGCTTAATCTCAGGGATGGCAAAATTGCTTTGGTAATCAATGGTCAAACCTTGGAACTCGTCGAGATCGAAGACGATTAAGCCTACTTAATCTTACCCTTCAACTCCAGCATATCCGCCATTTCATCAAATAGCTTTTCAACCGCTTCACCGATTAGAACACGGCTGGCATCATCGACTGTTAGTTTCAGTTTTGTTTTCGATATTTTGAGCTTGGTGCGCGGTAATATTCCAGGTATGCCACCGGATAACAAATGGGCGAAACGCAAGGCGACCCCCATCACACTGGCCCGATGCTGATCCTTTTCGCTTAACAGATCACGTACCTGCCTGACTTCGTATTGCTTACGTTTACCGTTGTAGCGAACAAAAACGGCCAGTGCGAGCATGATACGCTGGCGATGGGTGACGCCTGAAATCGGCAGCCGCAGCACACGAATAAATGAATGTAGCGCTCGGTAGTCCGGATGCTCAGTCCAACCAATATCACTCAATAAGGCCGCAGCATGACAAAGGCGATGGTAGTTTTCCGACTCATCTTTAAACAGCGGCCCCATCCAGGAGGCTATTTCCTCGCCGTGCACCGAGAAGCGCCCGCTCCTTATTGCAAAACCCTCACAGGCACTGATCAGCGGGTCTTCATTTTTCATTTCCGGCGGCAGCATTTCGAAGAACTGCCCTTCGCGCAATCCATAGCCGGAAAATATTAATTGTTTGGGCCGCGTCACTTCAAGCAAACGATCTAGCACCAGGGCGGCGAATGGCAGGGTATCAGCCCGGCGGCGGGCTACACCAATGGTTTGTTCCAGTGATTTCGGGCTTTGACCGCCAATGAGTTGAACAAAACTGCGTGCTTCCTCGGCATCGACGGTAAAATTATCAAGCACGCTGAGCGGATATTTGGTTTGATCGATATATATTCGCGCAATCGCGCGCCAAGCGCCGCCCACGGCATATAATGTCCGGCCCGGTGCGTCGCCGAGCCAATTACAGTCATCGAATTGTCGAGCAATCAGATCGCGGGCGCGACTTGGATTATTTCCTGAATCCTCGGCAACCCGTAAATGCCCAAGCGGCAAAGTTGCACTCTTGCCAAACTCGCCGATATCAAGGGACACCAGATCGAGACTGCCGCCACCCATATCACCGGATATACCATCGGCTTTAGGTGAGCCACCGAGAATACCCATGGCGCCAAGCCGGGCTTCTTCGGTGCCGGAAAGTACCCGCACCGGGAAGCCAAAACGACGCTTTATATCTTCAACGAATTCATTACCGTCCGAAGAATCCCGCACCGCAGCGGTCGCCAGCAACACAAACCTTTCGACCTTCATCTCACGAACCAGATTGGTAAAGCGGCCAAGTGTCCGCATCGCCAATTCAACCCCTTCTGGATTCAGGCGACCTGTCTGGCCGAGCCCTTTACCTAATTCGCAGGCAACTCGTTCATTAAAGATCGGAACCGGCAGGCGTGCTGGCGCATCATAAACGACCAAGCGAACTGTGTTGGAGCCAATATCAACGATACCGATGCGGCCAGCCATCGATATATTAGCGCTATCACCCGTCGACGTTATTGGCGACGAGGAAAAATGTGGGCCCGGCATATGGCTTTCCAAAGGAGGCATTTTAAACCGTTATCACCTAAGTGCTATCCGATACTAATCTTGGCATTTTTGGTTTGTGATCTTTCAAGGCACTGCCTCGCCCTGAAAGACTCGGATTGGTCATAAAATAGGTGTGTGCGCTAAAGCTGTCATTGTCGCCGGTCAAGCGGCCATAGCTGCCGTCGGCTTTCATTTCCCAGCTTTGCGTAACATCCAGGAGATTGGCGATCATGACCTGTTCAATAATCTGCTGGTGAACGGTTGGATTTTCGATCGGCACCATCACCTCAACGCGCCATAACAAATTCCTCGGCATCCAATCGGCAGATGAAATAAACACCGCTGCATCGCCGGATGGCAATTCCTTACCGTTACCAAAAACCACGATTCGGGAATGTTCAAGAAATCTGCCGATAATACTTTTTACCCGGATATTATCCGAGAGACCTGGCACACCTGGACGTAAGCAGCAAATGCCGCGCACAATAAGATCAATCTGAACACCGGCATTCGACGCGGCATAAAGAGCATCGATAATAACCGGATCAACAATCGCATTCATCTTGGCCCAAATCGTGGCAGGCTGGCCGGCCTTGGCAAATTCGATTTCGCGCTCGATCAGCGCCAATATACGTTCCCTCATATTCAACGGCGAAACCGACAATTTATTCAAGCCTTTGGGCTCGGTGTAACCGGTCATAAAATTAAACACCTGGGCCGCGTCACGGCAAAGCGCCGGCTCACAGGTGAAAAACGAAAGATCGGTATAAATTTTAGCGGTCTGCGGGTGATAGTTGCCAGTGCCAAAATGAGCATAGGAACGCAGTCCATCGCCCTCGCGCCGGACCACCAAACTTATTTTAGCATGGGTCTTTTTATCTATAAAGCCGAACACAACATTCGCGCCGGCGCGTTCCAAATCCCGCGCCCATTTGATGTTGGCTTCCTCATCAAAGCGCGCTTTCAACTCGACCATCGCCGTCACCGACTTGCCGGCTTCGGCTGCTTCGATCAAGGCGGCAACGGTCGGCGAGTCATTGCTCGTCCGGTAAAGCGTCTGCTTAACCGCTACAACATCCGGATCCCGAGCGGCTTGGCGGATAAATTGCACAACGACATCAAAGCTTTCATAAGGATGATGAACCACAAAATCTTTTGCCCGAATAGCTTGAAAGCAATCGCCATCTAATTCCCGGACGCGCTCGGGGAAACGCGGTTCATAGGCGGCAAATTTTAAATCATTGCGCTCGATTTCACAAAGCTCACCCGTATCGGAAAGGCCTAGGAGGCCGTCATGGCGAACCACATCAACTTTATCGACCCCGACCTCCTGAATAATCATTTGGCTAAGCTCTTCCGGGATATCTTTGTTCACTGACAATCTGATGACCGAGCCTTGAAGGCGCTGCTTGAGGGCCGACTGATAGGTCCGCATGAGATCTTCAGCCTCTTCATCGAATTCAACTTCAGTATCACGGATGAGTCGGAACCATGCACCCTGCTCAACTTCAAAATCCGGGAAAATATTTGCGAGATAAAGACTGATGATGTCTTCAACCAAAATAAGTTTGATATCTTTGCCGGGTAGCCGGACAAAGCGGTCCAACATTTGCGGAAACGGAATCAGCGCCCGCATGTATTGACCGTCATCAATACGGCGCAATTGCAACACCATCGAAAAACCCAAATTTGGAATAAAAGGGAATGGATGGGCGGCATCAATCGCCAAAGGTGTCAGGATTGGAAATACCTGCTCATCAAAATATTTTGCTAGCCAGCTTTTATCTTCTTTTGAAAGCTCGTCTCCTGACAGTAGGCCGACCCCTGCCTTAGACATTTCAGTCCGCAAGGTTCGCCAACATCCTTGTTGTATTTTCATCAACTCGGAGGCTTTTTCTCTAATCATTTCCAATTGTTGAGCCGGTGTTAAGCCGTCTTCACTCAGCGTCACGATATCGGCATCGACCTGGCCTTTCAGCCCGGCAACTCGCACCATGTAAAACTCATCCAAATTAGAGGCCGAAATCGATAAATATTTAATTCTCTCCAGCAAAGGCGCCGCCGTATTTTCGGCTTCTTCCAAAACGCGCGCATTGAAGGCCAGCCAGGAAAGTTCTCGGTTAATAAACCGGCCTTTTGATTGAAAATCCAAATCTGTTATTTTATCCGATGCCAAATTAGACAAAATTATACCTTATTCACGTTTTTCAAATTGCAATTTACGCCGTACACTATTAGGCAATATACCAGTATCTGAGAACATTCTTTCATGCAAATGACATAAATATGTCACTTTAAGCGGCTAAACATTTCAAATTGAGTTAATTAATTCGTTAAATGAAAACAATTTTTCTGCTTCGCCACGCAAAATCCAGTTGGACCGACCCCGGCACTGATGATTTTGACCGGCAGCTAAATAAACGCGGCAAGCAAAATGCCGCCCAAATGGGCAACTATTTAGCTGAAAATTCCCTCTTTCCGGATGTGATTTTATGTTCAGCTGCTGCCCGCGCTCAAGAAACAATGTCCCTGATTCGTCCGTACCTTCCGGAAAATCTAACGCTCAACGTAATTAACGAGTTGTACCTCGCCTCGGCCGTTACAATTATAAAATTTATCGAGCAAGTTGAGGAAACGGCTAACTCGGTGATGATAATTGCCCACAATCCGGGTCTGCACGAATTGGCGCTTAATTTGGCCGGTCGCGAAAATATTGGTATTTCGACACTCCTTAACCGGGTGATGCAAAAGTATCCGACTGGCGCTCTTGCTACTGCCACCAGCGAGTCTCAAAATTGGGCAAATGTAACGCAGAGCACGACATCTCTGGTAGATTTTGTTTGTCCTAAAGACCTGCCTCCAGTTAAATAAGCCATCAACTAATTAAAATTGAATCCGCCGTACGGGGAACATGACTTCATTTTTCATAAACTACTCTGTATATTACCTAAAATAGGATAAAATTTGCGGTATCATTCCCCATTGCGCGACATAAAGTAGTACTCAACTTAAATATGACGATAAGCCGGTCACAAACAAAAATATCCGCCCAAAAATGGCATTGGTCAACCGATGCCAAAGGTATTATTACGTCCCTATCCGACTCATTTACCAGCGCCACCGGAATCAATGGTGCAGATGTAATTGGTAAGACCTTTGACGACCTATCAACGCCAATTCTTGATTTAACCGGCCAAAGCGAGAAGACGTTGAAACGCTATCAATCGCGCTTCAAGAGCCATCAAGGTTTTCGCAATATAGATCTTCCCATCAATTCACCCAGCAATGGTCTGAGACTCATCCGGATTGCCGGTGCACCAGAATTTGGCAAGCGTAAAAAATTTCTGGGCTACACGGGCACTGGAATTGACAAGACGATCGAGATCGAAAAAGACGCAAATATCGCCGCCGCCTATCTGCCTTATGCTGAAGTTTTGGAAGGTCTTGGCGATGGCTTTGCGATTTGGGATCGCCAAGGCCATTTGTTATTATACAATCGGCACTTTAAATCATTATTTAGTCCCGATGACAGCGCGGTAAAAAAAGGTGCAACGCTTCCAGGCTTGTCGCGCCTGCTCAAATCTAAAACACTGACGATTGAACCAAAAGACACTATTGGTCTATTGGATGTCGATCGGCGGCGCGACAGCAATGCTAGCATGGAAAGGCAGGTACAGTTTTCAGATGGTAGCTGGATTTTAATCTCCGCCCGGAGAATTGAAAATAATATCACTGCCACCACCCTCACCGATATCACGGCAATCAAAAATCGAGAAGTGGAAGCCACCCGCAATGCTCAACGCAATGCGCAGATGGCGGTCGCCATCTCAGCTATGGACTCAGGCGTCGTGATTACCAACCCGAATATGCCGGGCAATCCTGTGGTATTCGTCAATCCGTCTTTCGTACCGCCGAGTGGAAAAAAAAGTGACGATATTTTAGGCCAACCGTTTGAAAATCTATTTAAATCGCACCACAACGAGGCGGCCTACAACCTTTTGAAACGCGGTATGAGCCGGCGCGAAAGCGCCAGTGCGACAGTTCATCTTAGCGGCGATAAAGACGGCGATCTTTGGTATGACTTGAGACTTAATCCTATTTTGGGCGAGTCAAATCAAATCAGCTATTTCCTCGGTATTCAAAATAATATTACCGTCCAGAAAAATGTTGAAAACGAACTTGAAAAACGGATGAACCAGCAATCCGCTGTGGCTGAGTTCGGTGGTAAAGCATTGGCCGGCACTGGCCTGAACGAGTTGATGGAAGAAGCTATTCGATTGATTGCTGAAATTTTGGATGTCCAATTTGCCAATGTTCATGAAATTAGCGCTGATTCGAAGGAAGCAAAAATCTGGGCCCAGATCGGTTGGAAAAAGAGAAGTAGTGCAAGTATCCCGAAAATTAATTTAAAGGCAAATTTATCCACCAAAGTCTTTTTATCCGGCGAATTGGCAACGGTTATACGCAATGATGCTGAAGTAAAAAGTATCGGGAAAATAATGGGCCACCAAGGTCTGCGTACGAGCGTCGGTATTCGTATTGCTGGCCGCGAACACCCGTTTGGCGTGCTAGCCGTTCATTGCAAGGAAAAACGGATTTTTTCAAATGATGATCTTAATTTCATGGATTCAATTGCCTATGTTTTAGGCGTTGCCGTCGAACGCAGCCAGGCTGAAGATGCCCTCAAAGAAAGTGAATACCGTTTTGAACTAGCGGTAAAAGGATCGAATGATGGTATTTGGGATTGGGATCTATCCACAGATCGGGTTTATTATTCCTCCCGCTGGAATGAAATGCTTGGCCTAACAGATAAAGTTATCGAGAACACCACAGCAGCCTGGATTGACCGGGTTCATGAGGATGATCGGGAAATATTAAAATCATCCCTGGAATCCCATCTCAAAGATGAAACGCCTTATCTTTCCTGTGAACATCGCATTCTTCATCATGATGGCTCCTACCGCTGGATGCTGGTTCGCGGACTGGCCATCCGAGACGAGAATGGGGTAGCGACGCGCGTTGCCGGCTCGCTTAGTGATATCACGGACTCAAAACGGGCTGAACACCAACTGCTCAAAGACGCGCTTCACGATACGCTGACAAATTTGCCGAACCGAGCCCTATTTACAGACCGTCTTGTTCAGGCTCTAACCCGCACAGGCCGTACTCCAGACCATTTATTCGCCGTGATGTTTTTGGATTTCGACCGCTTTAAATTAATTAATGATAGTCTCGGCCACTCTTATGGTGACCAAATATTGATAGAGATCGCCCAACGCCTCAAAGAGTGCACCCGTGATGTCGATACCGTGGCCCGGTTGGGCGGTGACGAATTTGCCATTCTACTGGATGATCTCGAT
>JABIIH010000170.1 GCA_018649245.1 Rhodospirillaceae bacterium
CCTCAGCCGAAGCGTTATCTGCCGAAGTTGTCGGCTTCGTGCAAAAGCTGCGCGATATGGATTTATTTAAAGTACCAGGAGTGGCTGAAACAATCGACTGGGCCCACGCGCTTACCCAATTGGACTGCTTGTCGCTTGATCCGGAAACCGTCAACGATACGCTCGGGACCTTGCTTAAATACCAAGATGACATTGCCAAAATTCAAGGCAGCGAAGCCAGCCGCATCTTAAGTGAAGTAAAATTGGAACTGGCCGGCGCTAATCGGTAAAACCATGGCTCAGGAAACTGACTTCCAAGACCTGCCAACCATAGTACCCTCCGATAATGTTGGCGGCTTACTGACAGAAAACATTATGCATTTTGCCCGCGTCTTAAGGCGCGCTGGTCTGCCGGTTGGACCTCGGCAGGTTCTGGATGCGATCCGCGCAGTGATGGCGGTCGGGATTTCCAACCGTAACGATTTCTATTGGACGCTTCATGCGGTTTTCGTCAAGCATCGGACTCAGCGTGAGGTGTTTGATCAGGCTTTTCACATTTTCTGGAAGAACCCAGAAATTCTAGAACGCATGATGCAGCTTATCCTGCCAGACATCTCGGATCCCAATGCGGGACCGCCAGATACCGAAGAAATATCGCGCCGAGTGGCCGAAGCTTTGACATCCGGACAGGATGGTCAACCAGAACTTCAAGAAGATGAGGAAATTGAATTTGATGCGACCCTGACCTGGAGTGCCAATGAGGTGCTGGGTGAAAAAGATTTCGAGAAAATGTCAGCCGAGGAAATTCGGGCTGCCATTGCGGCAGTGCACAGGGTGAAGTTGCCGCTGAACGAAGTGCGGACCCGCCGTTTTAAACAATCGAATGCCGGTGCCAGGATCGATATGCGGCGCACCATGCGGGCAGCTTTACGGTCGGGCACGGATTTTATTCCCTTGATGAAGCGGAAACGGCGGATGCGACGACCTCCGCTGGTGGTGATCTGTGATATTTCCGGTTCAATGGAGCGCTACTCCCGTATGCTCTTGCATTTTATGCACACGGTGACGAATGACCGGGACCGGGTTCATACCTTCCTGTTTGGCACGCGGCTGACTAATGTGACGCGCTATTTGCGCTACAAAGATGTTGATGAGGCGCTCGAAAAAGTAAGCGAAGCGGTAGACGATTGGTCTGGTGGTACGCGGATCGGCCATTGCCTCGAAGATTTTAATAAATTCTGGTCGCGCCGCGTGCTGAGCCAAGGTGCTGTTGTGGTCTTGATTTCAGACGGGCTGGACCGCGACGAAGGCGATGGGCTAACGCTGGAAATGGAGCGCCTTCATATGTCGTGCCGGCGCCTAATCTGGCTCAATCCACTGCTACGCTATGATGGGTTTGAGCCGAAATCCATCGGTATTAAAGCGATGCTGCCCCATGTTGATGTTTTTCAAACCGTCCATAATCTGAACAGTCTCAATGACCTAACCCGCGTGTTAAGCGCAGATACATTGGATAATATTAATCTTGCTGATAAATGGAAAAGCGAGGCGGCTTAACTCTCCAATGCTTCGTCAATTGCCGGTAATATCGAGATAAATTTCGCTGCTAATAATTTAGATTTTATATCGGCTAGATTTTTTAACGCTTTTTGATCTTTTGGATTTTGATGAAATGCGGATAACCCACGTCCGCGGGCGATCAATATATCCATCCAGGGAAGCGGCTCATCTTGGGTATAATCTTCAGCGGCCCGGGCGTATTTCTCAAGGTTATCCCAGTCTTCCAATCTTAAACAGACATCAATTGCATCGCGGTAAAACCATAGGTAATTATGGCCGACACAATCTTCTTTTAAGGTTTCTTCCGCCTCTGCAAAGGCTTGATAAATCAGCTCTGTATCGGTTGAGACAGCTGCGAGTGCGCCAAGCGCCATCGGGCCGGTATATTTGAAGGCGGTTTTATGACTGGTTTCAACACCTTGCTGGGCAATTTCGATGGCTTTATCGACATCACCTTTTAAAGCATGAATTTTAGCCAAGATGACGTAGTTCACCGGCTCAAAGCGATGTGCGCCCAACCGCTGGGCAATTTCCAGGGCCTGTTCACATTGCTCTTGGGCTTCATCATATCGCGCCAAATCAAATAGGATCTTTGCGCCGCAGCTGCCCCGGGCAATCATCTCGCCTCGCAGGTTATTTGCGGCAACGGCTATATCTACAGCTTCCTGAGTATCCTTTAAGCCATTTTCTAAATCCAATAAGTACAATTTAGTATGGCCAAACATGGCCAGATTGCTGGAGATATTCCAGGACAAATTATTTTCCTGGATCAAAGATAAGCATTCACCAAAATGTTCATTGGCGCTAATTAGGTGTCCGCGTAGAAAATTAGCATCAGCCAATCCGCTGAGTGCCCGCGCTTCATTCTCCGGTGAATTTGCTTTACGGGCATTTTGTCTGGCAAGTTCATGCTCTTCAAGACAGCGCTCAATGTTTCCGAGTGGAAAATATATACTGCCGCGAAAATAATGAATCAGCGCCAAATCTTCAAAATGATCGTATTGGGTGGCAATCTTCTCGGCTCGATCAAGCGTCTCAAAGGCATCATCAAAACGATCAAGAATGCGCTGGCCGGCAACCAATTCAGTTAGCAACTCTACTTCCAGGGCAGCTCTATCGTCTGATTCCGGTAATTTTTCAATCGCCTCCAGGCCGAGTTCCAAATGACCTATTGCTTCTTTATAAGCCCAGCGGGTCGAAGCGCGTTGCCCAGCAATTTGCCAGTAAGCAGCAGCTTTATCGAAAGTTTCTGCAGCGGTGTAATGATGAGCCAAAATTTCCGGCTCGGTTTCAACGATGTCCGGGAAATTTTCTTCCAGTGTTTCGGCAATCCTTAGATGGTGACGATGACGCGTGCTTTTGAGTAGTGACGTATAAGCGGCGCGTTGAACCAAGGCATGCTTAAATTCATAAATAACGTTCGGCGGCATGCCGCTCTTAAAAATAAGTTCAGCGTCAATAAGCTCTTCTAACGAGTTGGATAACTTACCCTTCTCCAACGGTGAGACGGCAGCCAGCAACTGCTCACTGAAAACACGCCCGATTACCGAAGCTAATTGTGCTACTTCTTTAACCGGAGCTAAATTATCGAGACGCGCCATCAATGAATCTTGCAAAGAATTCGGGATGGCCAAATCAGACAGGGTTCCGCTAAGGACGTATTGATCTTCTTGTTCAACAAGAAGTTCGGATTCGAGTACGGTCTTAGTGAGCTCTTCGACAAAGAGGGGAATGCCATCGGTGCGCTCAATTATCTGCGCTATGACTTCTTCGGGCAACGCCTTGCCGGCCGTCACGTTACCGATCATGGCCAGCGAATCGGAACGGCTTAACCGATTTAACATTAATGTTGTGACATGTGGGTGGCCACTCCAATCTGCTGCGAATGAGGGCCGGGCGGCAACGATTAGCAGCACTCTGAGACGTCTCAGTTGAGGGATTAGCTGATCCAGGAATTCTAGCGTAGAGGGATCAATCCAATGAGTATCCTCGACAATGAACATCATTGGTCGGCGGGCGCATTGAGTTTCCAGCAATTTGAAAATAGCGGAGAAAATTTGATTTTTGATTTGCTCTGGCGTGCCCGATAATGGAGGATAAGGTGAGTCCGTCGCCTCAATGAGAATGGCTGTCATCGGCGGGGCAATATTTTCCAAATCGAGATCATGATCGCTGATAAAATTTTCAATTTTTGACAGTCTCTGATCAACTGAATCAGCAGGACGGATATCCATCACCCGTTGAAAACATTGGGTGAGCGGATAAAAAGCGGAATTAATGTGAAATGGTGAACAAGAGAGATAGATGGTGCCTTTGGCCTCATCGGTAATGCACTTGAGAAAGCCATCCACGATGCGGGATTTGCCAACACCAGCTTCACCAAAAAGAATAGCAACCTGGCCGTCACCTTCGACGGCGCGTTGCCAGCGGTTGATGAGCAGCGAGATTTCCTCTTCGCGGCCTACCAGTGGGGTGATGCCTTTTTCTGAAGCCGCCTCAAATCTCCCCGATGTTTCCTTTTCACCGATAACCTGCCAGGCCTGTTCAAGCTCGCTGATACCCTTGAGCTCATGTTTGCCCAAGTCTTGGTAGTCAAAAAATCCACCAGTCAGTTCCCTGGTATTGTTACTGATGACCAGCGTGTTGGGCTCGGCGATTGATTGCAGCCGGGCGGCAAGATTTGGTGTCATGCCAAGCACTGCATGTTCTTCCGCTGCCCCTTCGCCGATGATGTCACCGGCGACCACCAGCCCCGTGGCGATGCCGAG
>JABIIH010000182.1 GCA_018649245.1 Rhodospirillaceae bacterium
ATGGTCTCGAGTAAATTTTTTAAGTCAGTTCGTTTGTCAGGAGCTAGATCAATCAACGCCGCCAGGCCTGGGGCCGGACGGGGGCCGCGCAACACGCTAACCTCAAGACCACGGATCAACTGGCGAAACTGGGCAGGCACCATACCTCCGGCAGCCAGAGGATGTTTGCCGACCGCCAGTAAATCCAGCGGCTGAAATTGATGGGCGACCAATTCGGCTGTCAGCCGCAAAAACGAACCCGGCGGTGTTTGTGCCAAGGACAGACCGGCAGAATCATCAATCTCGATGTCCCAGCGGCCAAGTTCGCTGGCGACCCGCCGGGCCAGGCGGCGATCTGGTGTTACCAAGGCAGCGGTTTTGCCCGGCGTTTCCAAGGCTTCGCGTAGTTTTAAGGCAATAACGCCAGCTTCTTCATCCGGACCTGGACAATTGATATAGTCAACACCCTCAAGCGCTGCCGGAGCCGGTGGGCCTAACTCCCGCCAATCAGTGACGCTGCCTGCCGGGCGCATAACATTAAAAATAAGTTCTCGGCGTTCTGGCGGCGCGCCAGCAATATCTCCACCTTGCCAATCCAGAATATCCTCCGGCGACAAGGCCATTTTCGCTAAGAGGCGGAACATGCCGTGTTGGGGATGAGTTTCCTGAGCCTCAAGCGAGGCCGGGTCCAGATCCCGATCCAAGCCAGGCAGCACGACCGCACCCTCCGGCAGACCAGCGATCAAGGTCAGCAAATCCGCGGTGGCTGGAATACTACCGGTAGAGCCCGCAGCAATGATCGGCTTTTGTGGCGGCTGGCTCTGCCAATGGGCCAGCTGCGCTGCCATCACCGCATTGCGGCGTTCTGCCGGATCGACCAAACCTTTATCGGCCAAAATACCCGGCCAGTACTCTGTCAAAATTTCCAGAAACTTTAGCGTCATCTGCCAATGCAACGCGTATTCTTCCGGCACCAATGATTGCAGCTTGGCGAAATCAAGCTGTTCTGTATGCACTTGGTCGAGCAAGCTGCCGAGCTCACTGGCGAGGCGCGCTGCCTGATCAATGCTCACCCCGTCACCCTCCAGCGCCTGGATACGTTTGGTCAGCATAAGATGACGGTGCAAGCTTGAAATGGCTTCCGGCAGATCACTGCTGCCGTCACCTTCAAATTGCCCGGCAAATTGCTTGGGCAGTTCCTGCCAGCCGGCAATGGCAAGCTCTTCTTCATCAAGATCACCGAGCGGCATCAGGCGCGGCAGTAATAACGGCTGGCCGTCACTCAAGCGCAAAAAAGCTTCACGCAACGACCTGACCGCCCGGCGGGTCGGCAGCAAAATTGTATAGTCAGCGAGTTCAAAAATACCGGCGGCTGCGCGCTTCGTCAGTCCGGCAGCCAGCGCATCGACGAAAGGCAATTCCGCCGGGATGGTGTAGACCTGCAAAGGTGAGCCTTTGTCTGCCACTCCTGAGTTATCCCCCTAAGCTAGCGATGCCGCATTCCCGGGAAGCGCTGCCCCATATAAACTTCGGCCTGAGCGAGACCATCCGGCGTGCCAATATGAAACCACTCACCATCATGAACAACGCCATAAAGCCGCTCGGCTTCAATCGCCGCGTCATAAATCAGATTGAGCGAAAACGCCCCCTCCGGTGTTGCTTCAAAGACACGCGGATGAACAATTTGCACGCCGGTAAAGAGATAGGGCGTTATCTCGCGTTCCAGTTTACGAACGAGCTTGCCGTCCGATTCGGCAACAAAATCACCATTGCCAGTATAGCCATAAGCCTCAACCGTCGAATGGAGCAACAACAAGACATCCATTTCGTCATCATCCCAGCGCTCACAAAGACGGCCCAAAGCCGGGCTTGGCCCGTTGAGCCACATCACGTCGGCGTTCGAGATATAAAACGGCTCATCACCCAGATGCGGCAGGGCCTTCTTGACGCCGCCGCCGGTTTCCAGCAAATCATCGGCTTCCGAGGAAATAATAATCTCCAAATCCGTGCGGTTGGTGAGGTGCCTCTCAACCTGATCTGCGAGATGATGAATATTGACGACCGCACGCTCAACACCAGCTTTAACCAACCGGTCCAGTGTATGATCCAGCAGAGTGCGATCGGCGACCTTAACCAGCGGCTTCGGTGTTTTATTGGTGATTGGCCGAAGTCTCAGGCCCAAGCCCGCCGCCAGGACCATTGCTGTCTTGGGGGCTGTCTTGGGGCCCGTCTTGGTGGCTTTCTTGGGAACAATTTTTTTGGTTTTTTTAGTCTTTTTGGCCATCGGGTTTTAAGCTCTCAAATTTGGCGTTGGGCTGGTGCGTTTATCGGCTGGAATGTGAGCATCCAACCAATCTTTCAAAGTCGCCATTTCAGGTGCATGGCAGGCGTGTTCCAGCATTTTCCAAACCCTCGGAATATGAGCCAAATAGTCATATTTTCCGTCCCGGTTAGCAAGCCTTGAGAAAATGCCAATGACCTTGCAATGTCGCTGGGCAGCTAAGATGACATAGGCTTTCTTGAAAGCATCGACACCCGTTTCAGGTAGGGCAGCAAAATAATTATCCAGCAAATGAGCCGTCAGGCCGGGCTTGAGGTCGCGCCGGGCATCTTCCAGCAGCGACATTAAATCATAGGCTGGTGAACCGGCGACCGCATCCTGGTAATCCAGCAAGCCACAGCGGGCGACGCCGTCACGCTCTGGCAGCCACATCAGATTGTCAGCGTGAAAATCCCTTAAGACCAGCGTCTCACCACTGGCGGCAATCTCCGGCAGCAGTTTCCGCCATACCGCCTGATAGTCATTTTTAGTGAGGTCAGATATTTCATCGCCGAGGATGCCCGGCAGATACCACTCGGTCAGCAAGGCCGCCTCACTCAGTAATTTCTCTTCGTCGTAATTTTCAACACCATTTGGCACCGCGCTGACAACGGGACGGCGATGCAGATCAACCAGCACATCGACGGCACTTTGGTAGAGCGCTGTTTCATCGGCACCGGCTGCCAGCGCCTGCGTGA
This sequence comes from Rhodospirillaceae bacterium, assembly GCA_018649245.1. GTDB lineage: Bacteria > Pseudomonadota > Alphaproteobacteria > Rhodospirillales > UBA2165 > TMED23. The sequence goes on from JABIIH010000182.1 coordinate 2,998, forward strand.
AAGTGCTATCGCCTAAATCTTCCAGCAATAAAAACCCGGCTTCGGTATCTTCAGCAAGAATCGCCGGTGCCGAATAGCCAAGTTCTCGAAGATGAGTGGTGATATTGATAAAGGGCCGGACATCTTCTTGGGGCGGTGGCGCATCCATCAAGACAGCAATTTCGCCATCCCGCTCAACCCGTTCGTAGCGCCGGAACGAGGCATCGCCGGCGAGCAGGTTGCGCTTGGCGCCTGCCCAACCGGCTTCTTGCAAAAAGATCTCAATCAAGGCCGCGCGGTCAGCCATCTGGGAACGCTTTCGCCAATCGATCAGCCCAGCTGTCACCACGGTCAATGAGTTCAACCTCCCGAATTGCCTCTTCCTGACCAATGCCCAACACAATATCGAGCCGCTCAACCGGCAGGTACGCGCCCATGCGATCCGGCCACTCGATCAGCGAAATACCGTCACTCATGGCATCTTCAATACCGAGCTCGAATATCTCGTCGGCTTCTTCCAGGCGGTAGAGATCAAAATGATAGACATCACCATTGGCAAATTCATAAAGCTGCACGAGGGTAAAGGTCGGGCTCGGCACTTCGCCATCGCCGCCTTTGGCAGCAACAAAAGCGCGGGCGAAAGAGGTCTTACCGGCACCCAGATCACCGATCAGCGCAATCACGTCACCGGGCTCGGCAATACCTGCAAGCTTGGTCGCCAAGGCCGCCGTGGCATTTTCGTTCTTAAGGGTAAATTGATAGGGGTTTACGGGTTCAGCCATACTCTATTTTTACTCAGGCTGGCGTTTGAGTAAAAGAGCCTTCTGCCTCACCTTACTCCGCCTCAATAATATCTGGCAGAAACAGGCTGACAGTGGTGCCCTGATTGGGTTTTGAGGCAATGGAGACGGTACCGCCATGTAGTTCTATAAAGGCCTTTACCAGTGTCAGGCCGAGCCCGGCACCCGGTTTATGCGAATCAGCCTCTCCGCCCCGTTCAAATCCGGTAAACACCCGCTCGATATCGATCTTCGGAATGCCGATCCCGGTATCCTTAATGGCGATGGTCACACCGTCATTATCACGGTCGGCAGAAATCGTTATTGAGCCGCCCGAGCTTGAGAACGAGATCGCATTGCCAAGCAAATGCAACAAACATTGCTTGAAGCGTTTTTCATCGACATTGATCCAGCCGATATCAAGCGCACAGTCGAATTTAAGTTTGAGTTTTTTGTGGCGCGCGCGCTCGCCGATCAGGCCCACCATATCGGTGAGGCAATGATGCAGATCAACCTGCTCGATTTGCAACTCGAGCAGACCCGCTTCAATTGAGGCCAGATCAAGAATATCGCCGACCAAACCGGAAACCGCCTCTGAGGCCTCGACAATGCCGTCAGCATACTCCTGCTGGCGCTTATTGAGATCACCAAAATAGTCACCTGCCAGCATTTGGGCAAAACCGCCGATGGTATTAAGCGGCGTCCTAATTTCATGACCGAGATTGGCGAGGAATTCTGATTTGAGACGATCCGCTGCCGCCATGATATCGGCGCGTTCGGCCATATCTTCTGCCCGTTGGCGTAAATTTTCTTCGAGATTTACCGAATCACTGATGTCGGCGTAGCGCAACAAAACGGCCCCATCCGGCAGCGGAATATGGGCGGCCTCGAGCGTCCTGTCGTCATTGCAATGTATTTGATCAACCCCCGCTTTACGTCCCAGCAACCGGCCGGATAACTTGGTCCGGCGCTCGGACCAGTTCTCTAACACCGGCAAGAGCTGGCGCGTCGCATCGAGAAAATCCGTCATATGAAGATCATGCTCAAGCGCATCCTCCGGCAAGTGCCAGATCTCGGCAAAGGCCGG
>JABIIH010000258.1 GCA_018649245.1 Rhodospirillaceae bacterium
AAAAAGCATTACTCGCTACCCTCTTCCAACTCTGCATCTTCTGCCTCAGCAATATTCTCCGGATTTGAATTATTGGTTGGGATTAGGTCGAGCCGGCCACCATCAATTTTCAACACTGGCCGCCCAAATTCCTGGACGATTGCCTCGTTATGAGTGGCAATCACGACGGTGGTGCCAAGCCGGTTAAGCTCTTCAAATAAATGCATCAGCCGGTCGGCAATGCGATCATCGACATTACCAGTCGGCTCATCGGCATAAAGAATTTTCGGTCGGGCAATAACCGCCCGCGCAATAGCAACCCGTTGCTGCTGTCCACCCGACATCGTTGGCGGGCGGACATCCATGTGATTTTCCAAGGCGACCCAAATCAGCAATTCCTCGACGTGGCGGCGAACTTCCGATTCGCGCACTCCGGCCACTCGCAGAGGTAAGGCAACGTTATCAAAGGCGCTGAGATGGGGCAGTAATCGAAAGTCCTGAAAGACGACGCCAATGCGCCGCCTGATCTTTGGGAACTGCTCACGTGGCAGCACCGAGACATCTCTCCCGAACAGAGAAATCATGCCGCGGGTCTGGCGATGGGCGAGATACATCAACCGCAAAAGTGACGATTTTCCAGCGCCACTGGGGCCTATCAGGAAGTGAAACGAACCCGCTTCAAGGCCAAAAGTGATGTCTTGCAAAACCTCTGGTCCCAATCCGTAGCGCAGTCCCACATTTTCAAATCGAATAACTTCAGCCATTTTTCAGCTTTGTGATCCTCAAGAGTTCTTTTTAACTGGTCCCAGAATGACATGCTACTTGCCCTTTCGTCCAGCGCCGCTTGCGTTCAGAACCGCATTTTCCTATAAGTATCAAGAGCGTAATGACAATGGATTCCTATGTATATTTCTTGTCCTTCTTGTTCGACATCGTTTAGTGTTGACGGCGCAATGATCGGAACGGGCGGCCGGGCCGTTCGTTGTTATAATTGCAGTCATTCCTGGCATCAATATCCGGTGGTGCATCAACCCGCAGCACATTTTGTTCCGGTCCAATATGTTTCGCCATCGCAATTTACCATGCCGCCACAAGTCGCGGCACCAGCGCCAGTAGCCGCTCCAGTGCCCGAACCCGTACCAGCACCTCTGCCTGAGCTCGAACCTGAGCCAATGCCTGAACCAATTCCTGAACCGGAACCAGCGCCACCGCCAGAACCGGAACCCATTCCGGAAGAAGATTTGCCGTCTGATGAAGAGCTCGATGCAATGCTCGGCGATACCGATGACATTGACGATGCCGGCTCTTTCGCTGCCGAGATGCCGGACGATACCACCGAGATTGATGAAGAAGCGCTGGAAGAATTAGAAGATCCTGAACCGTTGGAATCTTTTCATGCACCAGAGCCGGATGATGATTTCGAAGAAGATTTAGAGCCTGAAGATATTCCCGATCCTGATCCACTACCCGATGGGATGTATGATCCGGATGATGAGGATGAGGAAGAGCCGCAGGGCAGCCTGATCCAAACATTGATCAAAGTTGTAGTAATTTTAGTTGTCGTTATTGGACTCGGTGCCGGCTTGGTGTTTACGCGTGGTATTGTTGTCGACCTTATTCCCGCCACCAATGTGGCCTTCGAATTAATTGGTTTGCGGGTCGCGATTCCAGGTGAAGGTTTGGATGTAAACGCGGGTAATCCAAAACGTGAAACCATAGACGGCAAAGAATATATCGTACTGCGTGGTTTGCTCAGGAATGTCAGCGATATTGAGCAACCTGTGCCGCAATTGTTTGTCCGCATATTGGATGGCAATAAAGCGATGATTGCCGTAAAAACAGTAATTCCCGGCAAGAAGATGCTGAAACCTAACGAGAGTGTTAAATTCAGCACCAGATTTATCGAATCAACAATTGCCACTGGTCGAGATGTCGATGTGGTCTATGGCCCGTTCCAGGATGAAGCTGGTGCTGAAGGTGCTGCTCCTATGGAAGCCACACCGAAGAAAGACGAGCCCAAATAGCGGCTAATTCTTCTTTCGCAGCGGTAAAATATTCCCAGCTACAGCTTTGCTGTCCCAAAGTCCTTTTGTTAACCTTTTGATAGTAAAGCGTTTTTGAAGGCGCGTCAGCGGCATGATTTTTGCTTTGTTATTGCTATGCGCGGTTTAAACCGCGTGCTTTGAGGGAGCGAAAAAAATGAATTGGATTGGTATTCACCCGCTGGCAGGTCGGGGTGATCCGGCAATAAAACCCGTATCGCAAACTGTTGTTTCCAAACCTAACACGCCGTCGCGCTGTGACGGTTGGCTAAACGCTCGTATCGAGAGCTACCGGTTGCGACAGGAATTACTGAAAGATTTGATCTCTGTCAGCCAGGCACTCGTGGCCAGTAATTTCATAAAGTCGAGGTGGTTGCGTATTGTCCGGCGCTAAGGCTAGAGTGGCTCAGGGTGATAATTTTAAGATAGGGGCTTCACCATGCGGCTGAATCTCGGCTGTGGTAATAACAAGATTGATGGCTATCTCAATGTCGACAGCCAGGCAGTTTGCGCGCCTGATCAGGTGGTTGATTTGGAAACCTTCCCCTGGCCGTTTGATGACAATAGTGCTGCTGAAATTATCATGAGCCATGTGCTTGAGCATTTGGGCGAGACCAAGGAAACATATCTCTCAATCATCAAAGAGCTCTATCGAATTTGCCAGCCGGATGCGGAGATCAATATCACGGTACCCCATCCGCGCCATGATGATTTTGTCACCGATCCGACTCATGTCCGGCCAATTTTGCCCGAACAGTTTCATCTTTTTTCCAAACGGCTTAACGCGGAATGGCGTGAACAGGGCTATGCCAATACACCGCTTGCCGATTACCTTGATGTCGATTTTGAAGTTGAAGATGTTCAATGGGTGCCGGCGGATGATTTGGTCGAGCGTCTGCAAAAGGGCGAGATTACGTCAACCGACCTCGCTACCAGCGCCATGCATGAATACAATGTGCTCAAAGAAATTCAGATAAAATTGCGGGTGGTGAAGTCCTAAAACCGCTTGAGCAGCCGCTCGATATAATCCAATTCAATTTCGGGCCGCCAGAGGTCACCGGCGCGGCGGCGGAGTTCTTCGAGAATTTTACGCGCCCGCTGCATTTCACTTTCACCCGGAATTTTGACCCGACCGGTTGCCGTGCCCTGATTTCCTTCTTCTTGCTGGCGGCGGCCAAAGGGATCACGGTTGCCAGGTCGCATACCGCGCAAACGCGGCCCAGAGAAGGCACCGAAGCGGCCACCCGGCCCCCGCCGGCCATTGGCACGACCACGGCCTCTGCCCATGCGCCGGGCCATTGCCCGGGCTGAATTTTGAGCGCCTTGTCTAAGCGCATCAAGGGCACGAGATTGCGGCCCGACAGATTGTCCCTGACGGCCTTTGCCAAGAGCTTTTTCTGATTGGCGCATTTCCCGTTCAGCCTTACCTAGGCCTTGAGGAATTTTACCCATCATCTCGCCCAATTTTTGCATCATTTTGCCAAGCTGGCGGCGGATACCTTCCTGATCAGTTAATCCCTCGGTATCCTTTTTGCCTTCCTGTTCCCGTTCTGCCGGGTCGCGTCCTGCCCGCTTATGAGTTTCCTCAAGCAGTTTTTGTTGCTTACGAATGATATCACGCATTTCGCGCATCATTTGCTGAGCTTCTTTGGATTGCTGACTTTGGCGACCGCCGCGCGATAAGGCGCTCCGCAAATTTTCCAGCATGCGCTGCAGTTCAGCCATGAGTTGACGGGCTGCATCGCGGGAGCCTTGGCGCATCAGCTCACGGGCGCGATCCAGCATGCGCTGAATATCCTGGTTGGTCATGGTTTGCGCATTAGGGTCAAGCGGTGATAGCTGGCCGCGTTGCTGTAACTCACGCATCAGCGAGGACATAAATTTTTCCAACGCTTTTTGAACTTCGTTCATCAACCGTTCAATCTCAGCAGTGCTGGCATTGCGGTCGAGGGCTTCCATGAGACGACGTTGAGCGGCTCGAAGATCTGCCCCGGCAGTGGCGGCTCTGCCTTCCTCAATTTGCAGGGCGATATCCCACAGCATTTTCTGAACCTGGACCACAGCCAATTCCCGTTGATCGCGTTTAAGGCGTTCACGGGCGACCCTGAGGCCCAAATAGATTGTGTTGTTGCCGTCAAATAGCTCCGGCTGATCGGTCAATTGGTCAAGTTTAAGGCCGGCCAAGATACGGGATCGCTTGTCGAGAGCAAGCTGCTTGCGAATTTCATATATTTCTTTTGCCGCCGCGTGGCTGAAGCGGCGTTCCGGCAGCACAACCGGTTCAACTTGGCTGAGCCCGGTTTGGCCTTGCTCATCGCCAGCTAACAAATGCACAAGAACCGGCAGTCCCGCCCAAACATGCGAGATTAAATCGTGATTGGATTTGCCTTTTACGCTGGTTTCTTCCTCGCCGGGCAAGGGCAAGCGCAGGATTATTTCATCTTCGCCGCCCGGAATTTTTTTGCCATCCAAACGGCGGATCGAGGCGGTGACGGATTTTACGCCGTAATCATCTTTGGCCTGGAACGGCAGCTGCAGGCGCAATTGCGGTGTGGCGTCAGGCGCACCCGAAAACTCCACAGTTGGAGCAGCGTCTTTATTGATGGTCATTGGCCAGCCGGCTAATTCATGGCCATGCTGGAGGATCGACAGACGGTCACCGGTTTTCAAAGCTGCGCCACCAAGCTCGGTTTCAAGATGATAGGCGTCGGCCTCAATGCGGTTGAAGTCGAGTGTATTGGCGGGG
>JABIIH010000158.1 GCA_018649245.1 Rhodospirillaceae bacterium
AAATTATCTATGATCAAAATGATCAACCGGTTGAGTACCTTTCCGACCGGTACCGTCCGGACCGCTACAATTACAAAGTCAATTTAGCGGTAACTGGTGCCGGCCAGGCTTCTGCAGAAGGTGGCTAGGCAAAGTACTATTCAAACACATTGACGCGGATATTTTTCCAAGCTTTGGTATCCGCCACCGTCGCATCGATTATCGAGAAGCCGGGTCTGCCGAAAATATCTTCGCCCTCGACAAAAATAATATCCTTATCTCCGCTGGTTCTTTGCGTGATGGCCCATAGAATATCCTCCGGCAATTTTACGTCGGTATCTTTGTTCACCAAAACAAATTTATCGATCAAACTAATATCGAAAAGGGATTGATCCATATCGGCCAAAGTGTAGCCATCCTCCACGGTCATTATGCACATCTGGCCAGCTGCGTATTTAGGCAGATAATAATCCAGGATATAATCGGTTTTCGCTTTCAGATGCTCCAACTGGTGTTGCATTTTCAATCTGACCAGCCCGACATGTTCCTGCGATTTACCGCCGAGGATACTGTGATACTTAACATCCTTCCGCCGCCACATTTCAGTGACCCGGCAGAACGGATTTTCATTGGTCATGTAAAGACCCTTCATATCGCCGAAGGGACCTTCATCGCCATATTCTGGCTCAACCGTACCGAACATAACCATTTCGGTTCCGAGCGGCACCGGCAGTTCGCCATCTGAGAATGCGAGATCATCACCGCCCAAGGCTTGAGCCATTTCCAGCTCATCATCGGCTGGCGAACAGCCCAAGGTTCCGAGCAACATCGCTTCTACCGGCCCACCGATCAGAACAGCGATTTCCAAGGGCATGTCCTGATAAATCGTAAGTTCGGCAATCTCCTTCATGCGGGGAGTTCTGGGATTAAAGAAAAACCGGTTGCCGTCCTGCACCGACAATCTGACAAAACTAAGGTGGTGCTTGCCGGTTTCTGGGTTTTTTGCCAGCGCCACGCCGGAGGTAATGTAGACGGTCGCGTCATGCTCGCTATGAACGATATTCGGAATTTGATCCAACAGCACCGGGTCTTTGATGACTTCATAGTCATCGCTGTTCATGGCTTGGATATTCAAGGTCTGGGGCGATTGGGTTGCCTGATCAATCCTCGCATAAAATGAGGCACTATCATGGGCGCCGACCGCCTCGAAAATACGGTCAGGGGAGCCAAACAAATTAGAGGCTACAGAGCCGGAAAAGTCGGAAACATTCTCAAATATCAGCATGCGATTATCGGCCTGATCCTCGGCGTTGATCCGCATCGGAATTTCGCTGCTGCTGATTTCTTCGCTAACAACGACGCAGCTGCCATTGCTTTTGCCGTTTTCTAAAAATTGCCTGAAGTCCATTTATTCACCTATCCATATAATACTAAATTTTAATAACCATAATTATTTAGTGGTTTTTTTGCAAACGAGCCGTCAATTCTGATTTGATCACTTTCCCCAAAGGCGTCTTCGGCAATTCATCGATAAGGAACACTCCCTTCGGCACTTTGTAAGACGCCAAGTTTTGGCGGCAATGTTCAAGCAGATCATCTTCTTCAACGGCCTCATTTACAATGACGAATGCGGCCACGTCCTCGCCTCGCATGGCATGCGGCCAGGCCACTGCCACGGCATCCTGCACTGCCGGGTGATTGAGCAGCACTTGCTCGATCTCGCCCGGATAAATATTGACGCCACTACGAATAATGACATCTTTCGCTCGGCCAACCAGATAAAGAAGTCCTTCGTCATCGACTTTGCCAATATCGCCCGGATAAAACCAACCATCACGAAAAGCTTCGGCGCTGGCTTTGGGATCATTATAAAAACTGTCAGAAACGCCAGGGCTGCGGTAGCGAATAAGCCCAGCTTCACCGGTTGGCAATTCCCGCCCTTCCTCATCAACGATTTGAATTTCAGTTTGATAGATTGCCTCACCGACGGAGGCCGCTGCGGCACCTGTATGCTTAGGCAGCAGCACCGATGTGCCGCCGCCCTCGGTCGTGCCGTAATAATTGATAAAATTCGGATGAAGCCGGGACATCACAGCATTGCGCTCGTCAGGATGAAGAATTGCCCCTGTTGAGAGCAAGCGATTGAGCCCG
>JABIIH010000102.1 GCA_018649245.1 Rhodospirillaceae bacterium
TCATAAGACTCGTTAGGATTATCCGGCACCAAAGTATCCAATGACGGCTCCTGCCGGTCAGCGGGATCATCCGTTGGCCGGATTGGCGAATACTCCTTATTGTTCGACGGCAGGAAATCCATGAAACGGCGCAATTGCTCAATCCCATCAACATCGTTTTCAAACGCCAGATCAGCGACCCCGGATTTACTGGTATGGGTCATCGCCCCACCAAGCTCTTCCTGGGTGACCTCTTCATGGGTCACGGTCTTAACCACATCCGGTCCGGTCACGAACATATAAGACGTGTCTTTGACCATAAAGGTGAAATCGGTAACAGCAGGCGAATACACAGCACCTCCTGCACACGGCCCCATAATGGTTGAGATTTGTGGGATTACGCCCGAGGCCATGACATTGCGGGCAAATACTTCGGCGTAACCAGCCAAGGCGGAGACCCCTTCCTGGATACGCGCACCGCCGGAATCATTTAGCCCGATTACCGGTGCGCCAACTTTCATGGCCTGATCCATGATCTTGCAGATTTTCTCGGCGTGAGTTTCCGAAAGTGAGCCGCCAAAGACAGTAAAATCCTGGCTATAGACAAACACCGTCCGGCCATTAATCGTGCCGTAGCCGGTAACCACGCCATCACCCGGCACGGTATTTTCTTCCATACCAAAATCGGTCGAGCGGTGCTCGACGAACATATCCCATTCTTCGAAGGTGTCGGGGTCGAGCAGCAGATCAATGCGCTCTCTGGCGGAGAGCTTGCCGCGCTTATGTTGAGCGTCGACCCGCTTTTTACCACCGCCGGCTCGTGCCCGGGCGCGCCGCTCTTCTAATTGCCGGATAATCTCATACATGGATTTGCCTCATTTTATTCTTTTAGCTTTTTACTATTACCTGATCCGGCCTTAACTTGCCAGCAACTCTAAAAACCGGGCTGAATCTTCGATATCTGCCTTAATTATTTGGTGCCGCTCCAAGGCTTCTTGATCTTCGCCCCAAAGCTCCATTTGATGTTTTTCTTCCAGCATAGATTTTTCAAACATCGCGCTGGCAGTAAGGCGTCCGCGCTGCATGCTAAAGGCGAGAATAAGGGAACCCGCCGCAGCCGCCGCATTGGTCAGCCCCATCAATTGGAAATCATCGAGTTCGCTCATTGCAGCTTGTAACGCCAACAAAGCATTTTCGGGCTGGTTAATTGGTAATATACCGGTGGTCACTGCAAGCTCAGCCGACAATTCCTCCCTCGCCCAATCGAGTTCCGGTTGCCAGGAGGCCTGTTGACGCTGGACTAAATCAGCCGGCTCTTCAGCACGGTAACATAAGAGATCGGTTTCAGCGATTTTGAGAGTGATGCCGATAACCTCTTCACGATTATTGACGAGGCGATCAATTGCGGTTGCCGACAATTTACACAGCGGCATTGAATGCGGATCAATGGTTTCGGCCTGGGCCTGCCACTCTGCTGCCATGGCATCAGCCAAGGGCCGGCTGCTAACGGCAAGCTCACTGCCCGCCGGCGTTTTAACCGAACGGCCATCCAGACCAATTCCATGCAGCCCTTCAGAACTTTCGATAACCCCCGTTTCTTTATAAAATCGTTTTGCTCCCGACCATTCCGCCATTTAACTGAACTCTCTCATTTGCCGCCAAAGAGGGATTTCAATGAACTGCCAATCCCTTCGGTAATGCTTTTAACCGGATTGCTGGATTTCTGCTCCGCCGGCGCTTTTTGGGCAGCCGGATGCTTGCCAGATTTTGCCTGATCTAGTGCCGCCACGCAGGGATTTTTATCGCCACTTCCCTTGCTTACCGTCAACGCCAATATTCCAACTGGCCCTAATGCAATACCAGCAATTCCTTTAAGAACAGATACCGTACTTGGCAAAGCCGTCGGTGATTTGAGTGTGCCGCCGATATCTATTGGTGTCGCCAGGCTTAAAAGGCTGGCATCTTTCGGCTGTGGCTTGATTTTCATATCGAGCTTTTCGGTCCGAAGATCAATTTTACCACCACCGCTGATGGTCATTTTCTCGGTATCAAACAGCATACCGGTATTGGTGGCGATGCCATTTTTAATATCAAAGCGATTGACCAGGCAATTGATTTTGGTCGTGTCAGCGCTGCCGCCCGGCACGATTGATTTCAACAGATCGGCGGCAATGAGATCAAGATATTTGCTCGCAACCTCACCTTCTTTCATGATGATTTCAGTTTTGCCATTGAGCCCGGCCATAATTTGACGCAGAGATGCGCCGGAACCACTGAGCTCGATCTTGGTATCGGCTGTCCCGCTTAATAAATCACTGACCGCCATATCTTTCAGTAGCTTGCCGATGTCAGTTCCTTTGGCACTGAAATTGACGACTAGCTTGGGAAGTTTAGATGATGCATCAAGCGTTAACGCACCCTTCATCTGGCCTTTGGCGAATGCAGAGCGAAAAGGATCGAGCACCAGATTGCCCTTTTGCAGTTTAAGGCCCGCGCTTAAATCATTTACCAGTGCGCCACCAAGTTTAATTTTTTTGCCAAGAAATTTAAACTCAACATTTGCCGCTCTTAAGCCATCAAGCGGCAGTGAATCATCGGGAAATACCCGGCCATCATCTTTTTTCTTAGCTTCGGGTGCATCCGATTGCGGCAGCGCTGCCAAGATATCAGCCAAATCGAAATTGTCGGATTTAAGCGCGCCACGGATGTCTGGCACTTTTCCTTTGAGCGAAACAATAACATTGCCGCCAAGATCAGAAGCACCTAGCTTGAGCTTAAGATTGTCGACCGCATAATTTCCACGCAGGTTACGATACACACCAGCGATTTCGTAAGGCGGCGCCTTGGGTAACTTCATACCGGCCAGCTCAGAAAATATCCCGAGATCGCTGCCTTTGGCACTAAAACTAACATCATAGAGCGGTTTATCCGGCAAACCGGTAATGTTACCACCGCCTGAGATATCAAGATTATCCGTCGGTCCGACAGCATACTTTAATTCACTCAGATCCATCTTTGCGGCGATTCCCTGGATACGAGCCGAGGCCTTTACCGCTCCAAGCTTGGGCAATTTGAAATCGCTAAGTTGTGGCACAAGCTTAGCCGCCAAATCGACAGTTTTGTTGATGTCTTCGCCGTCGACGGTAGCGATAATATCGATTTTTTGATCACTGAGCGGACGTGCAATATTCCCTTTCAGATTAACGGTAGCCGCCAATGCTTTGGCGGTAATATCAAACTTGTAGATAGCAGGATCCAGCACAAGTCGCTCAAGTGACGGCAATCCGCCTTTAACTTCAAACGGAATATCATTGTAGCCGCCCTTAAGTTCCACCAACATGGCTCGATTGACGCTCTCGGCATCGACTTTTAGCGCATTTAATTTTAGCGCAATTATCTCGCCGCTTTGACCATCCTTGAAATTGAAGCTGCCGTTCTCAATTAACAAGCGGCTGAGCACGGGGATTGTCGCCGCGCCATCATCACTACCTGCAGGCTGTTGTTTCCCGGTAGTATTCTCAAACACCCAATTCCCCAAGCCTTTGGCATTGGTTTCAAGTTGAATGTTTGGCTCGATCAAGACGATTTGGGTGAGCCGGATATCGCCCTGCATCAAAGGCAAAAGTTCAAGCCCGGCTTCGAGTTTTTTAAGCGATAGTAGATGCGGTGCACTGGCCCATTTTGCATTAGCGAAGGTAACGTCATGCATCACCAGGCTCGGCACCAGCGAGATTTCCAGATCAAGCTCGCCATTAATACTAAGCTCGCGCCCGGTGGCGTCTTTCACCTGAGCAGTTAAGAAATCGCGTATATCTGCAGGATCGGTTGCCGCCAAAATGGCCACGCCCGCCGCGACGATAGCCACCACAATGACAATAATTCCGGCGAATATTCGAATTGCTGTTTTCATAAATTCTCACCCTAGTTAGAATTGAGACATTTCCTCAAGAACAGCAAAGAGTTCTTTGTAGCTATGGACGACGGTCTGCGCCCCGGCTTCGAGCAGTTCATCTGCTTCATGGTAGCCCCAACTAACGCCGATTGCTTTGGTGCCGGCATTAACCGCCATAGCTATATCATAAGTGGTATCACCGACCATGAAAACATAATCCGCCTCAACACCGGTATCGCGCATCGCATTATGGAGCATCTCCGGGTTGGGCTTGCCGGCCGCGCTATCGGAAGTTTGTTTGGTGACGAATAGATCAGCCATATCATGAAGCTCGAGCACATGGTCGAGACCAACGCGGGCTTTGCCGGTGGCGACACCCAAAATCCAGCCGGCCTGATCGAGCGCGCGTATAACTTCATCCGCGTCCGGGTATAGCGGGTCTTGATGGCCACCCTCTTCCCGAAATGCTGTCGCCAATTGTTTATAAGTATTGTAGAGATCGGACAATTCCAACTGATGGTCATCCGGCAGCAATCTTTCGATACCGACACTGAGCTCGAGCCCGACACCGCGCAGAATTTCCACCCGATCCGGCAGCTCCAAATTATGTGCTTCAAAAGTCGCATGCATCATCTCGATAATGGCGCGCTGAGAATCGACCATGGTGCCATCGCAATCGAGCACCACCAGACGTAAGGGATCATTCATGTTCGCCGTACCATTCTTCGTAGAAGTCTTCGAACGGATCAACGACCATTTTCTCGTCGAAACCCAGGTACTTCCAGGTCTTCTTCATATGATCCGACAGATCAGAGACGACTTGGAAAAAACCGCCAGCCGGATGAGGAAACTTAATCGCCTTGGCATGGAGATGAAGTTGTTGAGCGACACCATCAGCACCTTCAAGAAAAGCCTCGCGGCCACCATATTTACCATCGCCTAAAATAGGTGTGCCAAGCTCTTTACAATGGACGCGCAATTGATGAGTACGGCCGGTCTCCGGCATCATAGCCAGCCAGCTTGCCTTGCCCGCTGCATTGTCGATGGTGCGGTAATAAGTGATAGCGCGCTTGCCATCCTCATCAGCGATGACTTGTTCGCCGTGTTTACCAGGTCGTTTCTCCAGCGCCAGATCAATTTTACCGTATTTGATTTTCGGCATGCCAATCACCGCGGCCCAGTAAATTTTATGAACGTCTTTAGTTTTAAAGGCTTTGCTCAACATTGAGGCAGATTTTGCTGTCCGCGCCAGCAATAAGACGCCAGAGGTATCCTTATCCAGGCGATGGATTAGTTTCGGACGCTCTTTCATCTCAAACTGGAGACCATTAAGCATGGCATCAACGTGTTTGCTGGTGCCGGACCCGCCCTGCACTGCCAAGCCTGCCGGCTTATTGATAGCAATAATATGATCGTCTTTGTGAATAACGGCTTGCCGCAGCATTTCGACGTCGTGGTCGGTCACATTATCTTTGGTGACTTTCTTTGGCCGGGGCCGGGGATCGGCTGAGATCGGCGGCACTCGAATTTCCTGGCCTTCTTCGATCCGCGTATTAGACTTGGCCCGCTTGCCGTCGACCCGCACCTGGCCTTTACGCAACAATTTTTCGAGACGGCCATGCCCAAGATCAGGGAAATGCCGTTTGAACCAGCGATCCAAACGGATGCCGTCATCATCACCGCTCACTTGAAGTGTTTTTAGAGTAACCATTATTTGTAATCCACTAAGCCAATATTTGGCGAAAAATCATCATGCCCAGAAACAAGGCGGCGACCGACAGTACGACTGAGACAATAATGTAAGAGGCTGCGGGCAAAAACTCACCCCGTTCAATCAGGGCAACGACGTCCAGCGAAAAAGCCGAAAACGTTGTAAAGGCACCGAGCACGCCAACCACAAAGAAAGCCCTGAGTTCCTGGCTCGGTGACCAAGTCAGGGCAAAAATCTCAATCAACGAGCCCAGCACCAGCGAGCCAATTATATTTACTACCAACGTACCGTAGGGAAAGCCGTGTCCGATCCAATGACCGATCCCGGCCATAGTGAGATAGCGCCCAACCGCTCCAATTGCGCCGCCGGCGGCTATTGATAGGATCATATTCATGGCTCACCCTGCCCATCATCGCGATTCTTCTCTTGGCGAAGTTTTTGCCAGTACTCGAGCCGTTTAACAACTTCCTTCTCAAATCCCTTGCCTTCGGGACGATAAAAATTGGCGCGGTTCATTTCTTCCGGGAAATAATCCTGACCGGAAAAGCCATCATCGGCATCATGGTCATATTCATAACCTTTGCCATAACCCAAATCCTTCATTAGCCCGGTCGGTGCATTGAGGATGTGTTTTGGTGGCGACAGCGAGCCAGTTTCTTTAGCCGTACGCATGGCTGATTTCATGGCGGTATAGGCAGCGTTAGATTTGGGCGCGGTCGCCAGGTAAATCACGCATTGGGCAATCGCCAACTCGCCCTCGGGAGAGCCGATGCGCTCATAGGCTTCCCAGGCGGCAATGGAATGGGGAAGCGCATTGGGATCGGCCATGCCGATATCTTCTGAGGCGAAGCGGGTCAGACGTCTCGCGATATAGCGCGGCTCTTCGCCACCCGCCAACATGCGCGCCAGCCAATAAAGCGCGGCATCAACATCGGAGCCACGTAGGCTTTTATGCAGCGCAGATATCAGATTGAAATGAGCCTCCTGCGCCTTGTCATAAAGCGGCAAGCGTTTTTGCACGATCTCAGCGAGCGCAGCAGTATCTAGGATCGGCTCAGGCGGTAGCAATAGAATTTCCTCGGTCATATTCAACAAATACCGGCCATCACCATCGGCCATGGCGCGGAGAGCAGCCCGGGCATCTTTGTCGAGCGGCAGTGGCTTTTTATCGAGCTCTTCCGAACGCACCAACAACTCCTCGAGGGCGGTATCATCCAGCCGATTGAGCACAAACACCTGCAAGCGGGACAGTAGCGCTGCATTAAGCTCAAAGGATGGGTTTTCTGTCGTCGCGCCAACCAATGTCACCGTGCCATCTTCAACGTAGGGCAAAAAGCCATCCTGTTGCGCCCGGTTAAAGCGGTGAATTTCATCAACAAACAGCAAGGTTCCCCGCCCAGCTTCGCGGCGGTTCTTCGAGGCTTCAAAGACTTTTCGCAAATCCGCAACACCTGAAAACACGGCTGATAAAGGCTCAAAATGGAGGTTGGTATGTTCTGCTAAAAGCCGCGCGATGGTCGTCTTGCCGGTACCAGGTGGTCCCCACAGCAACAGCGAGACCATCCGGCCACTTGCCAA
>JABIIH010000145.1 GCA_018649245.1 Rhodospirillaceae bacterium
CCATCCTTTTCCAAACCATTGAAAATTTCAGCTTTGGCCCGGGCGATGTCATCGACCGAGGAGAAAAACTCGATATGGGCCGGCTCCACCGTCGTGACAATGGCGACAATGGGTCTGACCATCTGCGACAGCGGCGTCAGTTCACCAGCGTGGTTCATGCCAAGCTCAAACACTGCAAAGCCGGCGCTTTGCGGTAAGCGTGCCAGTGATAACGGTACACCAAATTGATTGTTGAAACTGCCACGGCTATAGGACGTCTCGCCCTGCTCTGACAACAATTGCCCAAGCGCTTCTTTGACACCGGTCTTGCCGACACTGCCGGTTACCGCAATTACCTTGGCAGCGGAACGATCCCTGCCCGCCCGGCCCAGATCCTCGAGCGCAGCGAAAGTATCACTGACTTTCAGCAACGGCGTATTGGCGCCAACTCCCTCAACCGCCTGAGCGATAACCGCCGCCGCCGCGCCATTTTCCAAGGCACTATGGACATAATTATGGCCATCAAAATTCGGTCCCGAGATGGCGATAAAGAGATCATCTCGCTCAACCGTCCGGCTATCAATGGAAACGCCTAGCGCATTCCAAGCAATGGCTGAAATACCGCCGGTCGCCTTGGCTGCGTCTTTTGAATGCCAAAGTGAGCTGGTTTGCTGAAGGCCGGTCATGCACCACCCCCTGCAACAGATTGTTTGGCAATTTCAACGTCATCAAATGGCAGCACCTCATCGCCGATGATCTGACCTTGCTCATGACCTTTCCCGGCAATCACCAAAATATCGCCTTCATTTAGTCCATTGACCGCTGTAAAGATCGCTTCTTTGCGGTCACCGATTTCCAATGCCTCCGGACAGGCCTTCATAATTTCAGCGCGAATGGGAGCCGCGTCTTCGGTCCGGGGATTATCATCGGTGACGATTATTTCATTTGCCAGACGAGTGGCAATTTCGCCCATCTCCGGACGTTTGCCCCGATCACGGTCGCCGCCGCAGCCAAACACGACCTTCAGTTTTTTATCGGTATGAGGCCTAAGTGCAGTTAAGACATGCTCGAGTGCATCCGGCGTGTGAGCATAATCAACATAGATGCCGGCACCGCTGGCATGGCGGGCTGCCAGCTCAAGCCGCCCCCGCACACCGGCAAGATTTTCAAGCGCAGCCATGGCCTGTGTCTGGTCAGCGCCATCGGCTAAAACGATACCTAGGGCACAGAGCGCATTCATGCTTTGGAAGCCGCCAATCAAAGGCAAGTTCAGCTCGGCATCCTTACCTAATACGTTCAGTGACAGGCGCTGGCCGTCCGGTAGCGGTTCAACTTTCTTGAGCAGGATGTCGCTGGCCTTAAGTCCATAACTTAAAATCTTTATCCGGCGTTTTTCTAAAGCGGTCGCAAGCACCTCACCGCTCGCATCATCGGCGTTGATGACGGCAACACCGTCGCTCTCTAGCACCTCGGCGAACAATCGCATTTTAGCTTGAAGATACTCATCCATACTGACGTGGTAGTCGAGATGATCGCGGCTAAGATTGGTAAAGGCAGCGATGTTTATGGCCAAACCATCAAGGCGGAACTGATCAAGCCCATGACTGGAAGCTTCAACGGCAACATGGTTCACGCCATCTTTAGCCAGTTCACTAAGCACCTTGTGGAGATCAGCCGGATCAGGAGTTGTTAGATTACCACTTTCTTGACGGCCCGGCGCAACCAGACCCAAGGTGCCGAAGCTTGCCGCCGGCTGACCACAAGCTTGCCAAAGCTGGCGGGCAAATTCCGCGACTGAAGTTTTTCCATTGGTGCCGGTTACCGCAGCAATATGTTCGGGCTGGGGTTGATAAAACCGGCCCACTATTTTGGCATAGCGGCGGCGCGGATTACGGTCCGGCAGCAAACTAATGGCAGCATCAATATCGTCGGCAAGACCGCTTTGGTAGGTCTCCAGCGAGACCAATAAAGCAGCGGCTCCAGCAGCTATCGCATCCGGAATAAACTTAGCACCATCAACTTCGGTACCAACAAGAGCCGCGAACAAAAAGCCCGGTTCTACCTGGCGCGAATCAGCCGTTATTCCCAAAATGTCAGTGTCTACAAAATCACTGCCTGACATGCTTTTCCATTCATATCCCACCAATAAATCTGCTAATCGCAACGGGCTGCCCTCATATGGAATCCCACTACCTCAGCGTCTTGTTGCTCTGGCCGCGATGAAAAGATCATCCCCCGGCTTCGGCAATTTTTCAGTTCTTTGCGATGGCTTCAGCCCTAATAGAGGCGCCATCCGCTTCACCACGCGCGCAACCACCGGGGCGGCCACCCAACCGCCTGTCGCGTAACCCTGCGTGCGTTGTGTTCCTTTCGGCTCATCCAACATCGCCAAAATAACGTAGCGCGGCTTATCCATCGGGAAGGCCGCAACAAAAGACGAGATCACCCGGCGGCTACCATAGCCGCCACGGGGACCCGGTTTATCCGCGGTACCAGTCTTGCCACCGATCAAATAGCCCGGCACATCAGCATTCCGGCCAGTACCATTACGCACCACCAAGCGCATCAGCCCGCGCATTTTTCTCGACGTCGCCTTAGAGAGAACCCGGGCGCCAACTGCCTGCTGACCGTTTGAGAACTTGACCATTCTTGGATTAAAAAGATTGCCGCCATTGACCAGGGCGGCAATTCCGGCAACCAATTGGATCGGACTGACAGCGATGCCGTGACCATAGGAAATCGTCATGGTGTTGATCTCGCGCCAGCGGTCGGGTGTCAACGGGGAGCCAATCTCCGGCAATTCTATCGCTGCCGGTTTTAGCATGCCAAACCGTTTGAGATATTTCTTCTGACCCGCCGTGCCAACTTTAAGCGCCATTTTGGCAGCACCGATATTGGAAGAATAGACAATGATCTCCGGTACCGAGAGCCAACGATTTTTGCCGTGATAATCGGATATCAGAAAACGGGAAACTTTAATTGGCTTGGTTGCATCGTAGCGATCGCGCAAGCGCGTCACACCGGTATCAAGCGCCATTGCGGCGGTAAACAGCTTGAACGTCGAGCCCATTTCATAGACGCCTTTGGTAACCCGGTTAAAGCCCGCAATACCAGCAGCCGTGACAGGCTTATTGGGATTGAAATCAGGTAGTGAAATCATCGCCCGCACCTCGCCATTGGTCGCATCCATGACCACACCTGCCGCACCAATTGCCCGAAATTCCGTCATCGATTTTAACAGCTCTTCGCGCAAAATCGACTGCACCCGGATATCCAGTGACAAGGTGATTGGCTCGTCCGTGCCGCGCAGGGATTTATCGAAATAACCTTCAATACCCGACAAACCATGGCCATCAATATTGGTTAGGCCCAGAGCGTGGGCAACAATCCGGCCATGCGGATAGACCCGCCGTTCGGTACGCTGAAAGTAGAGTCCAGGAATGCCCAAGGCATTCACGCTAAACTGGGTTTTTGGCGTTAGATTACGCTGCAGCCAGACAAAAGTTTTATTCGCCGCCAACTTCGTCTGGATTTTAGAGCGGTCTAAGTTAGGAAATACCCGGGCCAGTTTCCGAGCTGCTTCTTTAGGATCAAGAATATGTTGCGGATTGGCATAGAGCGATGCGGTCGGCAGACTTGTGGCCAGCAAAATACCGTTGCGGTCGGTTATATCGGAACGCACTTTACGCATTTTCGAGGTCGCGGCGATCCGATTGCTGCGTGCTCCCTCACCAATCTGAGCGACCACTGCCAATTCCACCAAGCGACCGGCGATGACCGCAAAGGCCAGTGTAAACAACGCACCGGTAACCAATAGGCGATTACGCCCAATCTCCAGAGCTTGCCGCCGGATGCCTTCAAATTTGATGTGAGTGGGAATTTCGGTGGCAGTCTCTTCCACCGAAACATCAGATTCCGGCGGGCTAAAGGGGTGACGGAGACGCTCAAAATTCACTGGCGCAACCTCCTTTTAGAAGATTTGCCGGATATTTTATCGGCTGAGATCGCCTGTTCGTCGCCGCCCGGGTCTGATAGATCCTCAACCGATCTAATTTGCGTCGGCCGAGTGGGCTTCATTTTGAGATAGCGTGATGCCAAATCCTTGATCCGGGCAACATCGTTGAAATGACTCCATTCTGCTTTGAGCACATGGATGCCTTCCTGATCGGCAACGATGGACTTGTTGAGTATATTTAATTCTTCTTCAAGGTCGGTGACTTCGTATTTCAAGTAAAATAGCGCAACGCCCATAACGGCTGCGAGTAGAAGTGTGAGTACTGTAGTGGTTTGTCGCATGCTCCTCTTCTCCTCTATTCACCTATTGTATCTGGCCAAGCGGGTGCATCATTACGCTCAGCCACTCGAAGCCGGGCGGAACGTGCCCGAGGATTTTTAGTAGCTTCATCCGTGCCAGGTTTAATGGCGCCGCGTTTCACCAAATTGAAGCTCGGCACCGGTGCCGTATCTGGATTATCAGGCAAATGGCGGGAACCGCGCCCGATCGCCCCACCATGTTCGTGGAGGAAGGATTTCACTTTACGGTCTTCCAACGAGTGGAAGGAGACAACGGCCAAACGACCGCCCGGGCTGAGAATTTTCTCCGCCCCGATCAAGCCGCGTTCAAGCTCACCGAGCTCGTCATTGACTTGAATACGCAACGCCATGAAAGTCCGGGTGGCGGGATCAATCCCGTCCTTTGAGCGGCGCACAATGCCATGGATGATTTCAACCAATTGAGTAGTCGATAAAATAGGATCATCTAATCTGGCGGCAACAATGGCGCGAGCAATTTTTCGTGCATAGCGCTCTTCGCCATAGTGATAAATTACATCGGCGATTTCTTCTTCCGGCGCCTGGTTGACAAAATCGGCTGCGGTTGGGCCGTCTCCGCCCATGCGCATATCAAGTGGCCCGTCAAAGCGGAATGAAAAGCCACGTACCGGATCATCAATTTGCGGTGAGGATACGCCGAGATCAAGCGTCACCCCATCAACTTCAGCAACTCCGGCGGCCGCCATTAAATTCGCCATATCACCAAAGCAGCCTTCCAGCACGGTCAGGCGGCCATCATATTTATTGCTCAGTTCAGCCCCGAAGGTGATCGCGGCGGGATCGCGATCAATGCCAAAGACTTGGGTAGCAGCAGCTTCTAATAAAGCTTGGCTGTAACCACCGCGACCGAAGGTGCCATCGACATAGATACCGCCATCACGCGGCTTAAGTGCCGTGACTACTTCCTGCATCATGACGGGAATATGACCGGTATCAGTAGCGCTGGAAGTCATGCACTGCCTCCGTTATCTGAACGCAGGCGGAGAGTTGCACCCCTGCTCCGGGCACGTTCAAAGGCTTCGGCATTATGGCTTTCATAGGCTTCGGGCTGCCATATCTGGAACCGGGTGCCGCGGCCAACAAAGACGGCTTCTGAGTTAAGGCCGGCATAATCAATAAGCTCTGGCGGGAACTGGACCCGGCCTTCGGTGTCGTAGGCTAGTTGGTGGGAATTTTCCAACAGCGTTGTGGCAAGATCATCTTGCTCATCGGAAAACAACTCAAGATCATCAAGACTATCAATGACGCGTTGGATAAATGCTTCACCGCAGCCTTCAATGGCCGGATATTTGAAAGAACGATAAACATAGATACCGGAAAAATCAGAATTTTTGGCGGCGGGCAAAGTGAGGGCGTCGCGAAACGGTTTAGGTACCGATACACGCCCTTTTTTATCAATCTTATTGATATGCCTGCCGATTAACGCAGCCATTTTTTTCCCGCCTCAACACATTTTGACGGTGAGTTTTTAAAGCTTTCTAAGTGAGGTCCCGACCCCCTAAAAAACCAAAAAAATAATATTCACCGGTCAATTTAGCGCCCATTCAAAACACCACTACATATGGGCTTATTTGGGATACCATGGGATTTAATGGGCGTCAATGGGATAAGGTGCGGGAATATGGGTTAATAAAGTCTTTCCAAGCACGAGTTTGATCCCATTTACCCTCCTAATAACCAAGATGAACCCTCCAATGAGAATGGGTTCTAGGCGCAAAACTAGGCGGAAATAGGGATTCAGAATGGCCTTATTGTGTTAAGGAGCCATTTAAATCGTTTTGGAGAAATAGGCGATGGTTTTCTCGAGGCCTTGCTCCAACTGCACGGTTGGCTGCCATTCGAGCTTTTCCTTTGCCAGAGTAATATCCGGACAGCGTTGCAGCGGATCATCCTCCGGCAAGGGCGCGTAAATCAGTTCAGATTTAGCGCCGGTCAATTTGACCACGAGCTCGGCCAATTGCAGAATCGTAAACTCGCCCGGATTACCGAGATTAACCGGCCCGGTTACCTCGTCCGGCGCGTCCATCAGCCGTATAAATCCAGCGACTAAATCGTCAACATAGCAGAACGAGCGGGTCTGACTGCCATCGCCATAGATGGATATTGGCTCGCCGCGCAGCGCCTGGACAATAAAGTTGGAGACCACCCGGCCATCGTCTGGGCGCATCCTGGGCCCGTAGGTGTTGAAGATACGGGCGACTTTAATTCTCAAATTGTGCTGGCGGTAATAGTCAAAAAATAAGGTTTCGGCGCAGCGTTTGCCTTCATCATAACAAGCCCTGGGGCCAATCGGATTAACATTGCCGCGATAATCTTCGCTTTGCGGATGAACCGTGGGATCGCCGTAAACTTCGCTTGTGGAAGATTGAAAAATTTTGGCACCGGTGCGTTTGGCCAGTCCGAGCATATTGATCGCGCCATGTACACTGGTCTTGGTCGTCTGCACGGGATCGTATTGATAATGAATTGGCGAGGCTGGACAGGCGAGATTATAAATCTCATCAACTTCAACATAGAGCGGAAAGGTTACATCATGGCGCAGCAGTTCAAAATTGGCGTGATCCAATAATGGTGCGATATTATCTTTCGTGCCGGTAAAATAATTATCAAGACAAATAACATCATGTCCGGCATTGACCAGATTTTCGCTTAAATGAGAGCCAATAAAACCGGCGCCGCCGGTGATCAAAATTCGTTTACGGGGTGGCATTACAGTTCCATAACTTGCTTAAATTTCAGAGTTTTCGTCCGATTACAAATATTGCCGGGGACAGTATCATTGAAATTCCGATCTGGTAAGAAAATATTCATATCACATAAATTTCAGTTTATAGTCATGTTAGGGAATAACGGTTTATAGTTAATTAAGTGTTTTTCGCTATAAAAATCGCTTACTTGGGCGGATTGCGCCCGCAAATTTATCCAGTGATGAGAAATGGCTGATACTTCGTCCGTAATCAATTCCGTATCGGAACGGCGAACACCCGAAAGTTCGCTGCTTGATCATGTTGAACGGGTCGCCCATTCCAGGAGCGGACGCTTTGCTGTGCAGGTTCATTTGTCCAAGCTGCGCCCCTATAATCGCCAGCCGCATCACATCCGTATTGCCGCGCGCAGCTTCGATTCGGTTTTAAATTCTGCAGAATCAAATCTCTATGTCATGACCTCAAATGATTTGGTCCTCATCTGCAAAGACGTCCGGATCGATGATATTGACAATGTCATCGATAAATTGCGTTCGCTGTTCCGTAATGATCCATTGGCTTCCGGCGGCAAAGGAGCTGCCCGCGACAAATTTACCTCGTGGTTTGATTTTGAAAATGATTACGATTCCTTTCTCCAACTGGTTCAGAAGATGTCCGAAAATCAGAGTGGCATGATTGGTATAGGTGAGGATGCATCTGCAGGACGTGGTCTCGGCACTGGCTTTATGGGCGAGGCTCTTGACCCCTTCAGCTTAGCTAAAGTTAACGATTCTCTCAATCGCACCCGGGTCGAGGATATGATCCAGCAGCAACCTGCGGTCATTATCGGCGCCGATGGTACAGAGCGCATATTATTTCAGGAGAATTATCTTTCCATCTCTGAACTACAACGGCGTGTGGCTCCCGGTTTTAATCTGGTTTCCAACCAATGGCTATTTCAGCATTTAACTCAAACGGTGGATCGCCGAATTTTGGCTTCGCTAATCCGGGATGACTACGCCACCCTTGAAGACGCCATTAGCATCAACTTGAATATCAGCACCTTATTGTCCAAAGACTTTCAACGATTTGATGAAGTGGTGGCAGAATTCACCGGCAAAGTCGTCATTGAGTTACAACAAATTGATGTATTTTCTGATCTCGATAATTATTTTTATACCCGGTCCTGGCTTAAAGATCGCGGCTATCGGATCTTACTGGACGGCTTAAATCCGATGTCCTTGCATTATTTTGATCCCAGCCTGTTGGATGCGGATTATTATAAAGTCGGTTGGGGCATTGAGTTTACCGAAACTGAATCAATTGAAGATCATGCCGATATTGGTGAGGTTGTCGACAAGATCGGTGCTGAGCGCTTTATCTTGGCGCGCACCGAAACGGAAGATGCTGTGCGGTGGGCATTGACACTAGGCATCCGGCGTTTTCAAGGCTACTTCATCGACGATTTGGTTCAGCGCCAAATTGAAAAAGAGGGTAAGTTAGCCGGCTCTCAAGATAAGACGGTGCATTAGATCATGGCGACGCCTCCAACAACTCAGCAGCGCATACCGAGCCAAGAAAACCTGCTGTTGGATTATGTCCACCGGCTTGAATCTCACAAAGAAGACCGGCGGGCGGTTCATATCCACCTCTCCGCGCTAAAGGCACAAAACCGGCGAGAACACCATGTTCGGCTGGCCGCCAACACCTTCGACCCCTTGATCAAGATGCTCGAAGGTCAGCTCTTTACGCTCAACAATAGCGATTTGTTTTTCATCTATAAAGGTGATGCTCAAAACGACGTCGAAACCTCTATGCTCAAGCTGCGATTTTTGTTCAGCGATGATCCTTTGATGGCAGGCACTGACGAGGGCGACAACACAAAATTTCGTACCTATTACGAAATCGAACAGGATTACGAAACGATCCTGGCCCTGGTGCGAAAGCTCGTGCATGAAGAAAGCAGCGAAAAAACGTCGGACGAAGAAACGGCTGATCCAAAAGCTGCGTTACAGGCGAAGCAGGGAAAGGGAGAGCCGCTAACCCCGCGAGTCTTGGGACGGGTTGAGCAGGCGCTGCAACGAGCGGATTTATCGAATATGGTACGGCGTCAGTTTATCTGCGCCTTAATAGGTCAAGCGGCACCACAGCCGCTGTTCAGTGAACTGTTTATTTCAATCGCCGATCTCCGCGAAACTCTGATGCCTGGCGTCAATGTTGGCGCCAGCCCCTGGCTGTTCCAACACTTAACCGAAACACTCGATCGGCGTATGTTGTCGATGTTGAGCAAAACGAGCGACAACTCAATCACCGGTGAGATCAGTATCAACCTCAACGTATCGACCCTGCTGTCACCTGAATTTATGCAATTTGATGATGCGGTGATCGCCTCAATGCGTGGCTCCGTTGTTATCGAATTACAAAAGATTGATATCTTTTCCGATATCAACGCATTCTTATTTGCCCGCGAATTTGCCAAAGATCGCGGCTATCGAATTTGTATCGATGGATTGACCTACGATACGATTACCTTCATCAACCGGGAGAAATTAGGCGCCGATATGGTGAAGCTGATTTGGGATCAGGAACTAGTTGACACAGTTGGTAAGATAAAAACCTCAGATATCGTGTCCGAGATGGGCAGCTCACGGCTAATCCTTTGCCGATGCGACGATGATTCGGCTGTCAAGTTTGGCCAATCGGTTGGCATTAGTATGTTCCAAGGCCGCCATATTGAAAACTTAATTGCCGAAGAGAATCGCCGCCGCGAGATAGAAATGGCCAAACGCCGTTCACAGACCTTGGACTTTATTGACTAAACCAGGATAGTCGCCGCTAAGAATTAATGAGGGAAGTCAGTAAATGTTGAGATTTATCAGCCGTCAAACAAAACTCATCACGCTGCTCATCGCACTTAGTTTGGGTCTAGCAGCCTGCGCCAGCGGACCTAAGGTGCCGGCATCAGAAGCTCTGGTGACAGAGGCCGTTGAAACCTTAAACATACTTAAAAATCGCCAAGATCTTGAGAGTTTTAACGCACAACTAAAGAAAGCCGCCGGTGTGGCAATCTTCCCATCCGTCTATAAGGCTGGATTTTTTGTCGGCGCCGAGGGCGGTAACGGCTTGATGATTGGCCGGGATGTCAAAGGTAATTGGGGCTATCCGGCATTTTATACTCTTGCTTCCGCGAGTTGGGGCCTGCAATTCGGCGGTCAAAAATCAGGTGTCGTATTCATCATCCGGCGATCAGGCGCAGTTGAAGCATTGATGAAGCACCAGGGTAAAATATCAGCCGACGCAAATGTTGCAGCGGGGAAAATCGGCACTGGTCTCGAAGCTTCTATCACCTCCAATCTCGGGCCGGATATAATCGCCTATAGCGATTCAAAAGGATTGTTTACCGGCGTATCCCTGGAAGGCTCGGCGATGGTGCGGCGCAACGATCTAAACTCAGAATATTACGGTGGTAAAGTTGAACCGCGCGCCATTCTCATCGATTTTACTCACCAGAATCCGCAAGCCGATGCGCTTCGCCGCAGTCTGGAAATTCAATAATTAACCGCAAAATTATTGTCGCCTCGTTATCAACGCTTGGCCTATGAGCTTTTTTTTGGCACATAAGGGATAATTTCCGCCACAATAAATCCTAACCTAATTTTGAGATTGGTCAGCGTCGCAATGAGCCCATCTAACACCCCTGTCGACAATGCAGACACCACCGAAGATGACAGCGCTCCCCGCGATTTTATTCGCGATATCGTGCATGAAGATTTGAGTTCCGGACGTCATCCGTCGGTTGTCACCCGTTTCCCGCCCGAGCCCAACGGCTATCTGCATATTGGCCACGCCAAATCGATTTGTCTGAATTTCGGTATCGCTGAAGACTTTGGCGGCCAATGTCATCTGCGCTTTGACGACACAAACCCAACCAAGGAAGAACAGGAATATATCGACGCCATTCAAGAAGATGTCCGCTGGCTTGGCTTCGACTGGGGTGAGCACCTCTATTATACCTCTGATTATTTCGAACAACTCTTTGGTTGGGCAGAGCATTTAATTAATGCGGGGCAGGCCTATGTCGATGACCTCACCGCCGATGAAATTCGTGAACACCGCGGCACTTTGACGGAGCCCGGCACCAACAGCCCGTACCGGGATCGAACCGCAGAAGAGAATCTCGATTTATTCCGCCGCATGCGAGCCGGTGAGTTTGAAAATGGCGCCAAGGTATTACGGGCCAAAATAGATATGGCATCGGGCAACATCAATCTGCGAGATCCAGTGATCTATCGCATCATGCATGCCGAGCACCCGCGGACGGGATCAGCTTGGTGTATCTATCCAAATTACGATTTTGCCCACGGCCAGTCAGATGCAATCGAAAACATAACCCATTCAATTTGCACCTTGGAATTTGAAGATCATCGCCCGCTCTATGACTGGCTGATCGAAAATCTGCCAGTGCCTTCAGAGCCTAATCAATATGAATTCGCCCGGCTCAACCTAACCTACACGGTTTTATCAAAGCGTCTTCTCATGCAATTGGTCAGCGAAGGACATGTGGCAGGTTGGGATGACCCCCGTATGCCAACCATCAGCGGCTACCGGCGGCGTGGCTATCCCGCTGCCGCTATTCGTGACTTTGCCGGCCGGATCGGTGTCTCCAAAGCCAATGCGACGGTCGAAGTTCAAGCCCTCGAAGCCTGCGTGCGTGAAAACTTAAACGAACAGGCTGAACGACGGATGGCTGTGCTCAAGCCCTTGAAAGTGGTGATCGAGAATTATCCGGAGGATCAATCCGAAGAGTTGGACGCACTTAACAATCCCAATGATGAAACTGCGGGCTCCCGCAAGGTGCTGTTCTCAAAAGAGTTCTATATTGAGCGGGATGATTTTATGGAAGACCCACCGAAAAAGTTCTTCCGCTTGGCGCCTGGCCGGGAAGTCCGCCTGCGCTATGCTTATTTTGTCACCTGTACCGAGGCGATCAAAGATGCGAGCGGTGAAGTAACTGAACTTCGCTGCACCTATGATCCGGCAACCAAGGGCGGCAACGCGCCGGATGGACGCAAGGTTAAAGCAACCCTCCATTGGGTTTCAGCCGAACATGCGATAAATGCTGAAATCCGGGAATATGAACATTTGTTTTCGGCTGAAATGCCGGGCGCTGACGGCGAGTTTCTGGATGATTTAAATCCAGATTCGTTATCAATTTTAGAGAACTGCAAACTCGAACCCGCTCTGCAAGAGGCAATTGAAGGCGAAACCGTCCAGTTTGAGCGCCTCGGTTATTTCTGTCTGGACAAAGACACCACAGCTGAGAAAATGGTTTTTAATAAAACCATTGGCCTTAGAGATACCTGGGCGAAAACCCAGGCAAATAATAAATGAAGGGGAGAAAATAAAATGGCAAAAAAAATCGAACATTTGCAATGGCCGGACGCACCGGATATGTGGATGCCTTATGCACCAGCAATTAAAGTGACTGGCGGCTCGACCATCTATTGTGCCGGCGTGACGGCAGCGCCGGTTTATCATCATCACCCCCACCGTCCGGAAGAATTTGACGCCATGCCTGATGACATGGAAGGCCAGGCTCGCGCTGTTATGGAAAACCTTAAACGAGGCTTGGAAG
Source organism: Rhodospirillaceae bacterium (assembly GCA_018649245.1). Lineage (GTDB taxonomy): Bacteria > Pseudomonadota > Alphaproteobacteria > Rhodospirillales > UBA2165 > TMED23. The sequence goes on from JABIIH010000145.1 coordinate 12,631, forward strand.
CAGCTGGTGCTACTTTCGCAGACGTCATTGTGTGTGACCGTTTTCTAACCGATATGGAACAACAAGACGACTTAAATAAAGTCTGGAATGAGTATTTTACCGACCACAGCCCGGCTTCGACAACGGTCCAGATTGTACGTCTCGCCACCGATCCCCGCTGCCTGTTAGAGGTCAACGCAATCGCAGTTATCGACTAGATAATCGCCTTTAAAAAAAATTTAAAAGAGGTCGTTGATAGAAATGTCAACGGCCTCTTTACTTTGTTCAATCTGATCACGCCCAAATAACTCTGCAAAATCAACCCAATAACAAATAATCTAAAATAATAGTTGGAATATAAAACTATTATTCGTATGTTTATTGAAACTTGAATAATAATAAGAACTAATGCCAAGGGAAGATGCCGAGGATAAAACCAACAAAATGAAAAAAGATAGAAATGAGCTACTAACAAAAATTGGTCCTGACAGGCCGGCCGGCAAAGTATTGCGGGAGTATTGGATGCCAGCCGCCCTCAGCGATGAATTGGCAGGTGACCGCCCCATTGTGCCGGTTAGGCTGATGGGTGAGGAACTTGTGCTTTTTCGCAACGATGCGGGAGAGTTAGGGTTGCTCGACCGGCAATGCCCGCACCGGGGTATCGATCTCTGTTACGGGCGACTTGAGGATGGGGGCTTGCGCTGCCCCTTTCACGGCTGGCATTTCGCCACTAATGGTCAATGTCTCGAACAACCGGGTGAGCCGGAAGGTTCCACCCTTCATGAACAGATTAAAACCACCGCCTATCCGGTGATCGAAAAGAACGGCATAATCTTCGTCTATATGGGCGACGGAGAGACGCCGGCATTACCGGAACTGGATTGCTTTCGCGCTCCCGATAGCCATGTTTTTGCTTTTAAGGGATTATGGCAGTGCAATTGGCTGCAGGCGCTGGAAGTCGGCATTGATCCAGCGCATGCATCTTTCCTGCATCGTTTTTTCGAAGATGAAAATCCGGACGATCAATACGGCAAACAGTTTAGGGATACCGCCGCTGATACCGACATTCCGATCACCCAAGTGCTGCGCGACTATCATCGCCCGGAAATTCTGACCGAAGCGACCGAATACGGCATTCGCATAAAAACGCTAAGGCATTTGGACAATAGCAAAACTCATGTGCGGGTAACCAATCAGGTTTTCCCCTGTGCCATCACTATCCCGATGTCGAACAGCATGAACATCACCCAATGGCATGTGCCTATCGATAATGAGAATTGTTTTTGGTACGCCATGTTTACGAGTTTTAGCGATCCGGTTGATAAAGACAAAATGCGCGAACAACGGCTGGCCGAGCATACCCTCCCGGACTATGCGCCGATAAAAAACAAGAGCAATCAATACGGCTATGACCCGGAAGAGCAAAACTCGCTAACCTATACCGGCATGGGAATGGATATTAATGTCCACGACCAATGGGCTTGTGAATCCATGGGCACCATCCAAGACCGTACCAAGGAGCACCTCGGCACAACTGACAAAGCTATTTCGGCTTACCGGCGTTTATTGCTGCAAACCATCTCGCAAATTGAAAATGGTGAGAAAGATTTAATCGGCGTCGTATCCGAAGCAACGGCTGGCACGATCAAAGGTCCGATTGCTCTCGATGCCGTTGGCGACAGCGCAGATTGGGATAAAATTTGGCTTGAAGGCGACAGAGATCGCCGGGCTAATTGTCCATGGGACGCGGAGCTATAAAAAACCAGCCTCATTAACCAGGGAACAAAGAGGTCACGATGAACAACAAAAATACCATGGGCCGCAGCAATTTTGCGGAACGATTTGATATCTGGAACGCCGAGCAGAAAGCGGCCGCCAAAGACCTTGAGAAACAGATCAAAGACCTTGATTTGGAGGTCATACGAATTTCCTTCCCGGACCAGCATGGCATCCTGCGAGGCAAGACCATTGTCGCCGATGAAATCTCGTCGGCGCTCAATAATGGCGTTGGCATGGTGACAACCCTACTGGCCAAGGATACTTCCCATAAGACGGTGTTTCCGTGGTTCACCGAAGGCGGCGGCTTCGGCATGGAAGAGATGAGCGGCGGCGGCGACTTTTTGATGGTACCGGACCCGACGACTTTCCGGGTGCTGCCCTGGGCCCATAAAACCGGCTGGCTGCTGGCTGATATTTATTTCCCAAATGGTAAACCGGTGCCGTTTTCAACCCGCCAAATTTTACGCGATGCCTTAAGCGAATTAGGTGACGCCGGTTATGACTATATGAGCGGCCTCGAGGTCGAATTTCATCTCTTTAAACTTGAAGACCCGAATTTACGTCCGGAACAGGCCGGCCAGCCCGCTGAGCCGCCCGAGGTCAGTCTGCTTGCTCACGGCTTCCAATATTTGACCGAACAACGCATGGATGAGCTTGATCCGCATCTTGAAACTCTACGGCGGCACCTGATGGATATCGGTCTGCCGCTCAGAACCCTCGAAGTTGAATTTGGCCCGAGCCAAATAGAAATCACTTTTGATCCCGGCATCGGTCTGTCAACCGCTGATGCGATGGTGTTGTTCCGCTCAGCTGTCAAACAAATTGCCCACCGGCAAGGGCTGCACGCGACTTTCATGTGCCGGCCTAATCTGCCAAATTTATTTTCGTCCGGCTGGCATCTCCATCAATCCCTGCTCGATAAATCGACCGGTGAGAATGCCTTCGTCCCGGATAGCGACGAACATGCACTGTCGCCAATTGGTCGACAATTTGTGGCCGGACTATTAAAGCACGCGCGGGGAGCCGCACTATTTTCGACGCCGACCATTAACGGGTATAAACGTTACCAGCCTTATTCCTTGGCGCCTGACCGCGCCCTTTGGGGTAAAGATAATCGTGGTGCCATGCTGCGGGTGGTGGGCGGCGTCGATGATGCGGGTTCGAGGATAGAAAACCGGGTCGGGGAGCCGGCGGCCAATCCTTATCTCTATCTCGCTTCGCAGATTTATTCCGGCCTTGATGGCATCAATAATAAGTTAGAGCCGTCGACCCCGGTCGATGCCGCGTATGACACCGAAGCCACGCCGCTGCCTCGCTCGCTGTTGGATGCGACGTTTGCCCTTAAGGAAGACTCCTACTTCCGTGAAAAACTTGGCGATCAGTTTATCGACTACATTCTGCATATAAAGGAAGCCGAAATTACCCGCTTCCTCTCAACCGTCACCGATTGGGAACATAAAGAATATTTCGAGATATTCTGATTTAAGGCGCCTGTTTTCGCGCCAGCAACTTGCCGCCGCCAAAATGGTGGAAAGCGAGATAGAGTGCCGCCACGACCAGAGCCGAATTGGCAAGGAAGGGCATTTTCAGCAATATCAATAGCGCTAAGACAAACCTTAAAGCCATATCAAATATTGAAAGGCCGTACTTGTCCTGGCGGCTAAGTGCGCTGGCGACGAGATAAAGCACCACGCCCAATTTAAACAGCAGCCAGCTGAGGGCAGCTAAATTGACGGTGCCATCATACCCCGGCAAATATTCTTTTTTACCACTAACGCCACCTTCCAGCGATTGCATAATCTGTGCTTGCTCGATCAGCAAAATCTCAGGATAGAAGGCAAAGACGAACGGAATGGTAAACATCACAATGCCCGCACGAACAGCCGCGAACCCGGTTGCCAACGGTTCAGCCTTGGAGATGGTTGACGCCGCAAAAGCGGCGATTGCCACGGGCGGGGTAATGGCCGAAGCGACAGCGAAGTAGAACACAAACATGTGGGCAGTGAAAAAAGACGTGCCCAATGCGGCTAACAATGGGCCAATAATCAAAACGACGTTCACATAAGCTGGCAAGGTCGGCATGCCCATGCCCAGCAGAATGGTGGCGAACATTGTCACAACGAGGGCTAACATCAGATAGAGCGACCCGCCAATGGTAAACTCGTTGCCAAAAATGTTAAAAGTGGAAACGGATTTGAGCCAGTTTAAAACATCGATGGTCAAAATGCCGGTGAAATTAGTGAAATTAATACAGATATCGATGATTGATACAGCTACCAATAGCAGGAACAATTCACCAATAATAATACCGGCATCCGA
>JABIIH010000295.1 GCA_018649245.1 Rhodospirillaceae bacterium
AATGCCACAACCAGATCACATCATTAAAATCCCGCTGCCCGATTTGGACAGCTTGGATGACGACACCAAAAAGTACTTTGCCATCTGCGAGGAAAAGCTCGGCATGGTGCCGAACGTGCTTCGTGCCTATACCGGCAATCTCGAAAAGTTCCGCAACTTTACGGCCTTCTACAACAAACTCATGCTCGATGAGGAAGATTGTAATCTCAGCAAGCTGGAACGCGAGATGATTGCCGTGGTCGTCTCCTCGGCCAACCGTTGTTACTATTGTCTGGTGGCGCATGGGCAGGCGGTGCGACAAATCTCCGGTGATCCGCAATTGGGTGAGATGATGGTGATGAATTACCGCGTCGCAGAGCTTGATGAACGCACCCGCACAATGCTGGATTTCGCCTGGAAACTAACGGAAACCCCGCATGATATTGGTGACGCTGATCGTGATGGGCTGCGCGATGTCGGCTTTGCTGAGCAGGATATTTTTGACATCTGTGATACCGCTGCGTTTTTTAATTATACTAACCGCATGGCGCATGGCTTGGACATGATGCCGAATGCCGATTATCACGAAATGGATCGATAGCGGAGTATGAACTCGGACCTTCCGGGCTTTGAAGACGAGCTTAAATTGGCGCAGAAAGACAGCGTCGCCAAGGCTTTTGCCGAAAATCCTTCACCTGATGGTCTCGCCGATATCGGCATTGATGCGCTTGATGCCGTTGAGAATCTGCTCAAACGATTTTATGACGAAGAAAAACCCGATCAGCCCCTAGCCTGTCAGGCTGGCTGCACCTTCTGCTGTCATCAGTATGTCGGCATCAGTGCGGCTGAACTGGCGATTGTGACGAAATATGTTGAGACTAATTTCGATGCGGCTGACCAACTGCAATTGCGCGACCGGCTCGGCAAAACCTTAGAAGCCACCGCCGGCATGAACCAGTTCGAACGCGCGGCCTCGCGTATTGACTGTCCGCTGCTTGATGAGACCACCCGCCACTGCACCATCTACACAGCGCGTCCACTGACCTGCCGGGGTATGCATTCGCTCGACCGGGAAGCTTGTGAAAAAGATGACGCCACGCCCGGACAAAATCACCCGATCCCACAATTTGAGGATCATAAAAGCATTACGCGATCAATCGCCATCGGACTGCATTTGGGGATCGCTGAAAATGATCTTGAGGCAAAGGAACTGGAACTCGGTCGCGCACTCCTCATTGCTTTAAGCGGAAAAGATGCAATCAAGCGCTGGATAAATGGTGAAGCTGTATTTGCAGATGCCGTAGTGCCAGAGAATTAAGTAAACTGTCCCCTTAATTTCTACCCCTTCTCCACCGTCACGGCGGTGCCACTGGCGACCAGGAACAGCATCGATTTATCATCACCGGATATTTCATTGTAGTCGAGGTCAACGCCAATCACCGCGTTGGCACCAACTATCAAGGCTTCCCGGCGAAGCTCTGTGAGGCAAACCCGGCGGGAATCCCGCAAGACTTTCTGTGAGGCTTTGCTGCGCCCACCGAAGATATCGCGAATACCGGCAAAGTAATCCCGGAACATGTTCATGCCAAACACACATTCGGCGGTAATAATCTCGATGCGCTCGGTAATGCGATAGCCCTGCATCGAGGTTTCAGTGGTGATGATGATATCCTGGGCGATCTCGTCAATCACTTCAGTCGGTAACTCATCGAATTGTTTGTTGTCGATGAGTTCCTGAATTTTTTTATCGCTTTTGCCGAAAATGCCGAAAACCATTTAATTTTCCTTCTTGTTTTAATTAAAGCACGTCAGACATATCGAGTCCGAGTGTATGACGGCCATAGATGATGCCGCTGAAATCCCAGCCAAGGGCAATATGCGAGGCCGCCGCCTGAACATCCCGAAAGGCGCGCTGGATGGGTTGAGAAACGTATATGCCATGTCCGCCGGTCGCTTCAAACACCCGTTGCACGGCGGACTTCGCCAGCTTAACCGCATATGCCGCGTTACGCCGGGAGCGCGCCAGATCGGCAACGCTCAACATAGTACCGGAACTTACAATCGACATATTGTCGGTGGCCGTCGATAGTGCCAGTAAACGCGCTGCCTCCACTTCCGCCGAAGCTTCGGCCAAGCGCAATTGCAAATTAGTAAGTTCGGCCAGCGGTTTGCCGCGGACCTTACGGCTCATCAGCATGGCCTCGAAATCCGCCACCGCACCAGCAGCCATGCCGACAGTCACGCCCGCCAAAGCCGGCTGCGCAAAGCCCAAATGCGGCATTTTAAAAAGCGCTGCGGTATTAACTTCAGCACCAGGGGAATGCTGTTCCAAAATCTTGCTGACATCCAAAACCCGATGATCGGGCACAATAATTTCGCTGGCTTCAACATCATTGCTGCCCGTTCCGGCGAGGCCTAGTGTTTCCCAGCTGTCCAAAATTTTAACCTCAGCGATTGGCAGCAACATCAAATGGTGATCTGGATGAGCTCCTTTTTTATTGTCGATAAACACACCCAACATGATCCAACTTGCATGATTAACCCCGCTGGAAAACCCCCAGCGGCCCGACAGTTTATAGCCGCCTTCCACTCGCTCAGCGGTTCCGCTCGGGGCGTAGGAAGTTGAAATCAAGGTTTCTGGGTCATCGTCCCAAACCTCGTGCTGAGCTTCATCGGGAAAATGGCCAAGATGGCAAGCGTGTTCAGCAAAGACATTGGCGACCCAGGCTTGTGAGCCACAGCCTTTGGCGAGCTCCATACTAACTTCGACCAAGGCATCCCACGGCAGCTCAGCACCGCCAAATCGTTTTGGCTGGCAGATGCGCTGCAAGCCAACAGCGACGATATCGGCCACGGATTGGTCCGGCAGGCGGCGTAATTTTTCAGCTTCAAGTGCCCGTTCTCTAAAAATTGGCGCCAATCGTTTGGCCTCGGCAAGAAAGCGTGCGCGTTGATCATCTTTTGCCATAAATACCGCTCCCCCCT
>JABIIH010000110.1 GCA_018649245.1 Rhodospirillaceae bacterium
AGTTCGCCATCAACCCCAAGGATGGCCGGCTGGTGATTATCGAGATGAACCCCCGGGTCTCCCGCTCGTCAGCCCTGGCCTCCAAGGCGACCGGCTTCCCGATTGCCAAAATCGCCGCCAAGCTCGCCGTCGGCTATACCCTGGATGAGCTCGACAATGACATCACCGGCGTCACCCCGGCAGCCTTTGAGCCAACCATCGATTATGTCGTCACCAAAATCCCGCGCTTTACCTTTGAGAAGTTTCCGCAAGCCGAAGCGCTGCTGACCACTTCAATGAAATCAGTGGGTGAGGCGATGTCGATTGGCCGGAACTTCGCCGAGAGCTTGCAGAAAGGTCTGCGCTCGATGGAGATCGATCTCACTGGCTTGAACGAAGTCGAGATTGACGGCGCGCCCGACCGGGATGCCATTCGGGCAGAGCTGACCCAGCCGCGGCCAAATCGAATTCTCTATGTCGCCCAAGCGATGCGCCACGGCGTCAGTCTCGAAGATATTCATGATACCTCGAAATTCGATCCTTGGTTCCTGGAGCAGATTAAAGCCATCGTTGATATGGAAGAAAATGTTCGCGCCAACGGTCTGCCGGAAGATATGGCGGGTCTATTGGCACTCAAGAAAATGGGTTTCTCGGATGCGAGATTGGCCGAGCTGGCCGGCTGTGATGCAGCCAGTGTTACGGCAGCCCGGATCAAAGTGAATGTGCGGCCAACCTATAAGCGGGTTGATACCTGCGCCGCTGAGTTCCCGTCGCAAACATCTTATATGTATTCAGCTTATGAAGGCGACGGGCTTAATCCACCCGAGACCGAAGTCGAAGCCACCGATAATGACAAGGTGATTATTTTGGGCGGTGGACCAAACCGGATCGGTCAAGGCATCGAGTTCGATTATTGCTGCGTTCATGCGGCTTACGCCATGCGGGACGCGGGCTACGAATCGATCATGGTTAATTGTAATCCGGAAACCGTCTCAACTGATTACGACACCTCGGACCGGCTCTATTTTGAGCCGCTGACGGATGAAGATGTCATCGAGCTGATCCGGGCCGAACAAACCAACGGCAATGTCCACGGTGTGATCGTGCAATTTGGCGGCCAGACACCGCTGAAGCTGGCGGCGGCCCTTGAAGCGGCTGACATTCCGATCCTCGGCACTTCACCGGATGCGATTGATTTGGCCGAAGACCGCGAACGCTTCCAACAATTGCTCGAAGACCTAAAACTTAAGCAGCCGCCCAACGGCATTGCGCGCTCCGCCGAGGAAGCCGAAAAAATCGCTGAAGAAATTGGTTATCCGGTGGTGATCCGGCCCAGCTATGTGCTCGGTGGCCGGGCAATGGAAATCGTCCATGATGTCGAGCGGCTCCAGCATTATATGAAAACCGCCGTGGTCGTGTCAGGCGACAGCCCGGTGCTGATCGATTGGTATTTGCGTGACGCCATTGAAGTTGACGTCGATGCCATTTGCGACGGCAAAGATGTCTATGTCTCCGGCATTATGGAGCATATCGAGGAAGCCGGCATTCATTCGGGTGACAGTGCCTGCTCGCTGCCGCCTTATTCGCTGCCGGATGATATTATCCAGGAATTGCGCCGCCAGACCGAAGCGCTGGCTTTGGCCCTCAACGTGGTTGGCTTGATGAATGTGCAATTCGCCATCCAGGACGGCACGGTGTTTATTCTCGAAGTGAACCCACGGGCCAGCCGGACAGTGCCGTTCGTTGCCAAGGCAACCGGTGTGCCAATTGCCAAAATCGCTGCCCGGGTGATGGCCGGTGAAAAGCTCGCGAGCTTTAAGCTGGTTGAAAATTTGAAACCCTCTCATACAGCGGTGAAAGAAGCCGTCTTCCCCTTCGCTCGCTTCCCGGGCGTTGATATTATCCTCGGCCCCGAGATGAAATCGACCGGTGAAGTGATGGGTATCGATAAAGATTTCCCGAGCGCCTTTGCCAAATCGCAATTGGGTGCCGGTACTATCCTGCCATCAGAAGGTACGGTTTTTATCTCGGTCAAAGACAGCGATAAGCAGGCGGGTTGCCAAATAGCCCGTGATCTCAATGAGCTCGGCTTCAATATTTTGGCGACCGGCGGCACGGCCCAACTCTTTGCCGAAAACGGCATTGATGTTGAGCGGGTCAACAAAGTGCTGCAAGGCCGGCCCCATTGTGTCGATGCCATCCTCTCCGGCGATGTGCAGATGATCGTCAACACCACCGAAGGAGCGCAAGCGATATCCGATAGCTTTTCTATTCGGAGCTCGGCGCTGACCAATAATATCCCGCACTACACGACCGTGGCGGGTGCGGCGGCAGCGGTTGGCGCGATCCGTGTGCAGGGTGCTCAGGGGTCAAAAACTGATAAGGGACTTGAAGTTGCCCCGCTACAATCCTATGCTAAGGGCTCAGCATAATTATTTTAAGCTCGGATGCCCTGCGGTTAAAGATCGCGGGCTCTAAATTTTTTTGCTGTTTTTTTGCTGTTTTTAAGCACGATTTTTGTGATGTTTTAGATTTTTAAGGTTTGTTGTTATGGAAAAGGTTCCGATGACGGCCGGTGGTTTATCGGCCTTGGAAGAAGAATTGAGACGTTTAAAATTTGTCGAGCGTCATGAAGTGATTAAAGCGATCGAAGTTGCCCGCGAACACGGCGATTTGTCTGAAAACGCCGAGTATCATGCTGCCCGCGAGAAGCAAAGTTTCATTGAGGGCCGGGTGCTTGAGCTTGAATCGATCATCAGCCTAGCTGATGTGATCGATCCGAAAGCGCTCTCCGGTGATGTCGTACGCTTTGGCGCCACGGTTGGACTGGCCGATGAAGATACGGATGAAGAATCCAAATTCCAAATCGTCGGCACCCACGAAGCCGAGGTCGAGAAAGGCAAGCTGTCGGTAACTTCACCGACCGCCCGCGCCCTGATCGGTAAATCCTTGGGCGATAGCGTTGAAGTGACGACGCCTGGCGGCTCAAAATCCTACGAGATCATCAAAGTTCAGTATAAATAAGTTAATTTGGTGCCAATAAATAAATGCTTGGCACTTAATTAACTTTTTAGAGCCGGTTCTAGAAAACCGCCTCTGGCCCCGCCATATCCTACGAGTGATCAATAAAGTAGGATGATCTTATGCGCGCGTTCTCTATTATAATTTGTGTCCTGGCCGGGCTGCTCACTGCCTGTGTCCAACCGTCTGAGGTAGTAAAATCCCAAACAGCCGAAAAACCGCCCGCGCTTTCGAAGGCTGAGCGGGAGAAGGTTAAGCAACGCATTAAAAAATATTTGCTCGGCATTGATTGGAACCAAAACTACAACCGGGTTAATCGCCATTTTAAACTCATTGAGATCAAACAACACCTATTTTGGTCTGAGTCCATCCGCGTAAAGATTGATTTCGTTAAATTGCGCGACGATCTCCAGCGTTTGGGAGATCAAAAGGAATTTGTAGACTTACTGAATGAAGCAATTACCTGGAAAGCAGATGTTGAGAGCTTTGATGCCGACTATATTTATCAACAATATAATATACTTGCCAAGGAAGCCCGTTCGATCCCGCGCGAGGTAATTTTCGCTTCCTTTCGGTGGGGTGATTATTATGAAGACGTGGCGCGTCTGGCGCATAACTTGTTGAGGCTGGCCGGAAAAAAAGGGCATAGCGAGGCAAAAATGACCTACACCCGCCTCGAACGCTATCGGCAGGCTGCGCGTAAATTTGATTACAATAAGAAGAAGAAACCGCTCCCCCTCACTGACCGCAAAGAGGCGATGAAAGAAATTTCCCAGTACGCGGATCAGAATTTTCTACCAGCTCAATTCGATCTTTTTGACCGTTTTCAGCAGGGACGATATATCGCGAAAGATCGGGCTGCTGCTTATTACTGGGGAAGTCGCGCTCTTGCGAACGGGTACAAAAATGAAATAGCCGTCGATGCTCTGAAAGCCCGATTGAGCCTAGCTGATCTAAAACGTGCCGCGGATTGGAAAATCAAAGGCGTCATACCAGAGCCACAATATATTTTGAACCCTAAAATCCTGTATCCACCATTACCTTCAGACGACATCAAGATGCCGGATTATAGTCGGAAAATAAGATTGTTTCTCGACTGGAAGTATTATCGCGAAGGCCGGGAAAGTATCAGATTTGTTAAAAATGGGCTTCGTTATTTTGCCTTTCGGTGGGAACAAAAAATAGTTCAAAAAAATCTTAAGTATTTTGAGCAGATGGGCGGGCAGCAAGATTTCATTAAGTTAATAAAAAACGAACTAGCCTGGCGCAAAAAAGTTGAAGCATTGGACGGCGTGTCATTGAACAAGTTGGTTCAAAAAATGCGGCATGAACTGATTACTATCCCCCGTGAGTTCACGTTCCTTGTTACCGGCTGGGGATCGCGCTTGCTTCATGACGATTATATTGCCCGAAAGCTATTGGAATTGGCGGCGAAAAAAGGTCACAAGAAGGCAAAAGTCTTGGATTATTTATCGCGAGAAAGACGATACGCAACAATGGATATTCAAATGAAAACGAGAGGCCTTGCTCATATCGAAGATCTAAAACAAGAAGCTCTAAACCAGACAAGCGAGATAGCCGACAGAGACTATTTACCAGCGCAATTCGACCTCTTCCACCGATTATCAAATGGATGGCAGGTAAAGCAAGATTATGCTGCCGCCTATTATTGGGGCAAGCGGGCGCTTAAGAATGGTGCCAAAATCAAAATAAATGTCAGCGCGATTGCTGAGCGATTGTCTACTGAAGATAAAAAATTGATAAGACAGTGGAACAAATCGAAGGTCTTTCCAACTTTACAGCTGAAATATTAATTACGATCCATTGATGCATTTGTTCAAGTAAAAACGAGAATCTTCAACGGTACCTTCCCATTCACCGATCTTCGCGTTCAAGCGTCTCAGTGTTTTGGATTCCTTTGGATGGTTAATGCGATGATCATTTCGACGTTTTTTGGCCTCGGCCAAACTACGTAGGTCCTGATCCAGTATGTTCCGCTGATTTTGGCATTCGCTCATTCTAATATCTCCTTTGGTTAATTTGAATGAGCCTCCTATTAATACCAAATTTATCTCATATTCAACGGAACTATATAATTATTTTCCAATTTATTATTAGTTTATGACTTGATTATGGCAAAATCTAAGCTAAACGGAAAAATAATGATTTTTTATAGAAATCTTTAATTTACGCCGGAAATCTACCCGTTGCCGCCCGCATCACCTTCGTCAAGTTCGACCGGAACGCCGGGGGCGAGTTTTGAGGTACGGATGGCGAGAGCGGATTTAACATGCGCCACATTCGGGGCCGCAGTCAGTTTTTTCATCACGAAATCCTGATAGGTCTCCCAATCCTCGGCAACGACTTTAAGTAAAAAATCGGTCTCACCGGCCAGCATGTGGCATTCCCGTACTTCGGCCCAGGAATTGATCAGGCTTTCAAAGGCAACCAGATCGGGTTCGGCCTGGCTGGTCAGCCCAACTTGGGCAAAGACGGTGACATTATAGCCGAGTTCGGTCGGCTCCAGATCTGCATGATAGCCCCGGATCAAGCCGGCTTCTTCGAGGGCGCGGACCCGGCGCAAGCAAGGCGGTGCCGAGATGCCGACGCGCTTGGCCAACTCAACATTGGTGATGCGGCCATTATCTCTTAGCTGACGAAGAATTTTGCGGTCGATGTTATCGAGCTTGACGCGGCTCATGGGGTCCACCTTTTGCTGCTGATTTATTGTAGGACTCTCGAACCTGCCGCGCAATAATATTTCAATTTTGGCAAATAATCTTTCGCTACTGGAAAGTGCCAACAGTCACCGTTTGGTTAGAATTGGGCCCCGGGTTGGACCTCACTAAAACTTGTGGACAACTACCGCCGCCGCCCCCTTGCGTGCACCTCCAGAGCTTTCTATGTTAGGCTCAACCAACCAGCAACGACCCTCATTTGGAGATCACCCGACGCATGTCTTCCCAGCATCACAAAGTCCTTATTCTCGGCTCCGGCGCTGCCGGACTGACCGCCGCCATCTACACCGCCCGCGCCGGTTTGGAGCCGACGCTGATCCACGGCATGCAGCCCGGCGGTCAAATGACCATTACCACTGATGTTGAAAACTACCCAGGTTTCCCGGAAGTGATCCAAGGCCCCTGGCTGATGGAGCAGATGCAGGCGCAAGCCGAAGGCGTCGGCACAACAATGATTTCCGATATGATTGTTGAGGCCGATCTGCAAACGCGGCCCTTCAAGCTGACCGGTGATTCGGGTGATGTTTACACTTGTGATGCATTGGTTGTCTGCACCGGCGCCCAAGCCAAATGGCTGGGCATGGAGAGCGAACAGAAATATCAAGGCTTTGGCGTCTCGGCCTGTGCGACCTGCGACGGCTTTTTCTATCGCGGCAAGGAAGTTGCGGTGGTCGGCGGCGGCAATACGGCAGTCGAGGAAGCGATCTATCTCACCAATCATGCCACCAAAGTAAAAATGATCCACCGCCGCGATGAACTGCGCGCGGAGAAACTGCTGCAGCAACGCCTGCTCAGTAATCCCAAGATCGAAATGCTCTGGGACTCGACGCTGGAAGAAGTGCTCGGCAAGCAAGACGGCCCCATGCCCGAGGTCACCGGTATGAAAGTCAGAAACGTCAAAACCGATGAGGTTACCGAGCACGATCTCGAAGGCGTTTTTATCGCCATCGGCCATAAACCCAATACGGATTTATTTACCGATCAACTTGAGATGGATGAAGAAGGCTACCTGATCACGCAGCCAGACAGCACGGCGACCAAAATTCCGGGTGTCTTTGCTGCCGGCGATGTGCAGGACAATAAATTCCGCCAAGCCGTGACGGCGGCCGGTACCGGCTGCATGGCGGCGCTTGAAGCTGAGAAATACCTGGCTGAGATGGAAGCCACCGAACAGGCGGCCGCTGAATAAAGTCTCCCGGGAGACATAATTTTATTAGCTTTATCGAACTTTCTGTATTAATCCCGATCAATATTGCGTAAAATGCATAACTCGGTGGGCGAGTCCCATCGATTTTGCATACGTTTGGGCTAAAAAAGAAATAAAATGGATTGGGATAAGCTTCGAATATTTCATGCTGTCGCCGAGGCGGGCAGTTTCACCCATGCCGGTGAGACCCTGAACCTCAGCCAATCGGCGATCAGTCGGCAAATTTCTGCGCTTGAGCAGAGCATCAATGTGCCGCTGTTCCATCGCCATGCCCGCGGTCTGATCCTCACCGAACAGGGCGAAGATTTATATCTCACCGCGCATGACGTCTTCCACAAAGTCGCCATGACAGAAGCGCGCCTGACCGAAAGCAAGGAGCAGCCGGAAGGGCCGTTGAAAATCACCACCACGGTCGGCTTCGGTTCGGTCTGGCTGACACCCCGCATCAAGGAATTTATGGATCTCTATCCGGAAATCGATGTCACCATCCTGCTGGTCTATGACGATCTCGATTTGGCGATGCGCGAAGCCGATGTCGCCATTCGTCTGACACCGCCGCGCCAACCCGATCTCGTGCAACGCCATCTGATGAGCATTCATTACAAAGTTTACGCCTCACCGGAATATTTGCAGGAACACGGCATGCCGAAAACGCCGGAAGAATTGGACAATCATAATCTGGTAACTTTTGGTGATGAAGTCGGTGACCAAACGGATTTGCTGCCAGCGCTTAATTTTCTGCAAGGCGCCGGCGCCAAAGGCAAACGCCGCAAGCCCGTGCTCCAGGTGAATAACATCTACGGCATCTACCGGGCGGTGCGTTCCGGCGTCGGCATCGGTGCTTTGCCGGATTATTTTATCGAGGGCTCGGCCAATTTGGTGCATATCCTGCCAGAACTGCAATCACCCCAAACTGAGGTCTATTTTGTCTATCCGGAAGAGCTCAGACAGTCAGCTCGGATCGCTGTTTTTAGAGATTTTTTGGTTAGAAAAATCCTAGAAAGCCGTAAATAATCACTAAATATCAATGTGTTATCTATACTGTCTAGCCCCCTTGTTATGTACCACTTTGTTGCAGAGTTTCTGGCACCGGTGGTCTCATATTTAATGACTGATGAGG
>JABIIH010000149.1 GCA_018649245.1 Rhodospirillaceae bacterium
GGCCCCGCCGACAAGGAATTAACTCGTATATTTTGACTGCCAAGATCTTCGGCCAAATACCGCACGCTGGCCTCAAGTGCCGCCTTGGCGACACCCATGACATTGTAGTGCGGCATGACGCGTTCTGAGCCGGCATAGGTCAGTGTTAAAAGCGCGCCGCCATCGGTCATGAGTTCCTGGGCGCGCTGACAAATAGCAGTGAAGGAATAACACGAGATTTGCATCGTTAGAGCAAAGTTGTCAGCCGAGGTATCAAGATATTTACCGGTCAGTTCGTCTTTATCTGAAAAGGCGATGCCATGAAGGACAAAGTCGAGCTTGCCCCATTTGTTTTTGATCTCTTCAAAAACCGCATCGACGCTGGCATCGTCGGTTACGTCGCAGGGCAGCACGATTTCCGAGCCAACGGACTCCGCAAGTGGTACCACGCGCTTCTGCAAAGCCTCACCTTGAAAGGTGAAGGCCAGATCGGCGCCTTGGTCGGAAACTGCTTGGGCGATCTGCCAGGCAATTGAGCGATTATTGGCGACGCCCATAATCAATCCCTTTTTGCCTGCCATCAGGCCTGCTGAATTACTCATTGGTCCCTCGATATTTCTTGTTGTACCGGAAGTTTATCGGTAACCCCGCCGATTTCGCCGCATCATAATTAAAACGTAGCTGATGATCGACAAAAAGATTTAAAGCTTTGCTAAGACATTAATTTTATGGGGGATTTATGCGGTTTCGTAGGCTAAATAGCAATGCAATTCGGCTGAGTTTGCGCCTGTAACCCATCACGTTTTTTAACAAAAGATTTCAGATTCGCAAATCGAAGTGTTAAGCGCTGACCTGCTCGGCGGGCTCATCCTTCATATTGCGGTCAAACATCTCGCCTGGTTTTTTCTCTGCCAGCAACTCGCGCGCCCGGGCATAGGATGGATCGTGCCAGAACATTAGGCAGCCATTGCAGCCCTTGCCGCAGCAGCCCTCCATGCCGATGCGCGGCGTTTTTGCTTTAAGTGAGGTATCCCGAATGGCCTGCGACTCCCGCAAGGCATCGCGCTTGGTGGTATAATCTTCTTCTGAACCGTTACCCGCCTCAAGGATCGCTGTTGCCTTATCAAGTTTCAGCCGGTCCCATTGTTCCTGGGTCAGCGAGCGTTCTTTGCGCAGCACCGTCATCGGCGGAATGCGGTCTTTCAGAGTGGTTAAGTCTTCCTGGTCGAACAAGGCAAAGGGCACCCGGAAAAAAGGATCATGGCCGCCGTTGATAACGGATTTAATTTCGCCGGTCCTAGCATGCTCAAATTCGTACATCCTGAGCAATATGGTTTCACGGCCATGCGGCGGCACGAATTCAATAACGTCGCCGGCTTCGAGCTTGTTTTTGCCTTCAACGATGAAGGCGTCGTCTTCGACCGATTGCACCATGCCGGCATATTCCCAGGCCCCGAGGGTCGCGGTATTTTCATAGCCATGGGAATGATTGGTCAGGCGGCCTTCATGGAAAGCATAGGTGTAGCCGCGATTGGGAATGGTCAACAGCTCATCCATATAGTCATCGGCTGACCAGCTTTCCGGATCACGGTACCAATCATCAATCGCCCTACGGTAAGCACGGGCGACCACGGCGACATAATAGATGCTTTTGCCGCGGCCTTCGACTTTGAGCGAGTCGACGCCGATCCTGAGCAAATCATCCAGTTTTGGCATGATGCAAAGATCTTTGGCATTGAGGATGTAGGAGCCACGGTCATCTTCTTCGATCGGCATGAACTCGCCTGGGCGCATTTCTTCTTCAAGCAGAAATTCGAACAGCTCAAGGTTCTCTTCGGTCAGTGGCAGTTCTTTGCTGGTGCCGTCTTTGAGACGCATATGAACTTTGTATTTCCAACGGCAGCTGTTGGCGCAGGCTCCCTGATTGGCGCCACGTTCCGCCATAAAGTTTGATAAAAGACAGCGCCCGGAATAGGTCATGCACATGGCGCCATGGACAAAAGTTTCCAACTTAATATCCGGGCATTTTTCTCTGATCTCGGTGAGCTCATCAAACGACACTTCCCGGCCGAGCACACAAAGGCTGGCGCCTTGATCCTGCCAAAATTGTACAGATTGCCAGGAGCAGACATTGGCCTGGGTGGAAACGTGGAGTTCCAGTTCAGGTGCGCGTTCCTTAACAAACATAAAGACGCCGGGATCGGCGACGATCAGGCCATCGGGCTGAACTTTGCGCACCGTATCGACATAATCCGGCAATTTGTCGATATCTTTGTTATGGGAAAACAGATTGAGCGTGAGATAGACGCGTTTGCCATAGCGGTGTGCGAACTCGATACCTTCAACGACTTCTTCGAGGGTAAATTCGGATTTGGTACGGAGCGACAGATCGGGCGTGCCGAGATAAACCGCATCCGCGCCGTAGAGTACCGCCACTTTCAGCTTTTCCAGGGAGCCTGCTGGCATCAGCAGCTCCGAACGTCTTGATATATCCGTCATCTCGCCAGAGACATACCGAAACTGGCCGCCTTTGTACATTCATTATTTAGAATGCTTAAAAAGCGAATGGTGTTAGCTTATCACTCGCCAGGAGCCATCCGGCTGCCGGCAGGCCGTTCCTTTAACCACTTCCTTGCGGCCGTCGACGGTAATCTCATGCTCATATTCGCGGCAATACTCACCCGAAGACGCTTTTTTGGTGCTGGTTGGCGTCACTCGGCCGGAATGACCTGTATTAGGATTATTCCAAGTCGAAGATTGGCCGTCTTTATTTTTATCCAAAACCGCCTGCTGGGTTTCGCCAGCTTTCATGCGGTCAACGTCGTCGAGGGATTTGCCAAGCTGACCACCGGCAAATGCGCCACCTAATGCACCAATGGCAACAGCCGCCAATTTTCCTTTGCCGCTGCCAATTTGTGAGCCGGCGAGGGCCCCCAAACCAGCGCCGATTATGGTGCCAAGCGTTTGTTTCTGTCCGGATTGATTTTCAGCGCAGGCCGCTAGAAAAGCTGCCAAGCTTAATATTACTATAAATTTAGAGGCTTTCATCGTTTTACGATCCCGAATTTATCTAATTGTTTCCAATAACTTGCCAATTGCTTGATTGCCAGATTGATTGATTCTTACAGGTTAACAGAATAAAACGTGCTTACCTGTGATTTTCGTCAACATTATGGCGAATTTAACCACAAATAGGAATAAATTACCTTGGCAAATGAGTTCGCAGATAACGAGAATATAACGTTTGATAGTGACGAACCCGTCGCTCTTTTTAAAAAATGGCTGAAATTAGCCGAAGAAAAAGAGCCGGTTAATCCCAATGCAATGGCTGTGGCGACGGCTTCCGCTGACGGCAAACCTTCAGTTCGAATGTTGTTGCTCAAAGGTGTAGATGACCGCGGATTTGTATTTTATACCAATTCAGAGAGCCAAAAAGGCGAAGAATTGGCAGCAAACCAGTTTGCCTCACTGTGTTTTTATTGGAGGTCGATGGGGCGGGAAATCCGCGTTGATGGGACGGTCGAGAAAATTAGCCTTGAAGAAGCCGATGCTTATTTCGACAGCCGGGCGCGGGGCAGCCAAATTGGCGCCTGGGCTTCAAAACAGTCGCGCCCGCTTGAAAGCCGCTTCGAGCTGGAAAAGCGGATTGCCAAATACACGGCAAAATTTCATGTTGGTAAAGTGCCACGGCCGGAATTTTGGGAAGGCTATCGAGTAAAACACGAACGCGTGGAGTTTTGGGCTGAAAAAAGCTTTCGTTTACATGATCGCTTCGTTTATGTCCGTACGGATTCTGGTTGGCAGACCGAGCGGCTTTACCCATAATTAGGTTGATAGGTGGGAGAAAGGTTTCTTGAGCGACACTGATAAACTGGCAGCGCAATCCAAAACCGCAAAATTGATGCGGTTGGCGACCTATGCCTCGGTTTCTGTCGCGACCGTTCTCATCGTTATTAAAGCCGGCGCCTGGTTTGCTACCGAATCTGTTAGTTTATTGTCGTCCTTGGTGGATTCTATACTTGATGTCGGCGCTTCGGTGGTAAATTTGATCGCCGTCCGCCACGCGCTGCAACCAGCTGACCGAGATCATCGATTTGGCCACGGTAAGGCCGAAGCACTGGCCGGATTGGCTCAGGCTGCTTTTATCGCTGGTTCCGGCGCCTTTCTATTGCTCGAATCAATCGATCGATTTATCCAACCGCGCGAAATTTCAAATGGCGAAACCGGTATCATTGTGATGGTCATCGCAATCATTATGACGCTGCTGCTGGTCGGATTTCAAAGCTATGTGGTCAAGCAAACCGGCTCGGTGGCAATTAGTGCTGACTCGCTGCACTACCGGGCGGATATTCTCGTTAATGTCGCCGTTATTGTCTCGTTGATCCTCGCCAGTAATTTACAATGGTATATGGCCGACCCAATATTTGCGATTTTAATTGTCGCTTACATGTCAATCGGGGCTTACAAGATCGCCATGCAGTCGATGGATGTGCTGATGGACAAGGAATTTCCTGATGAAGATCGCCAGCGCATCAAGGAAATCGCGGAAAGTCATGAGAAAATTCTAAATGTTCACGATATGCGGACGCGGTCTTCAGGCGCAACTTCCTTTATCCAATTTCATGCCGAAATGGATAAAGAAATCTCGCTCGCCGAAGCACATGATATCGCCGATGAAGTCATGTATTTGGTTGAAGCGGCCTTTCCCAAAACCGAAGTGCTGATCCATCAAGACCCTGAAGGCGTTGATGAGCGCCGGGATGAGGTGCAAGAATAATACTATTCCCTGTAAAATTTTCAGTATTTTGGGTCGCAACTAAAAAATACTTATATTATAATTATATGTATTAAAGTCAGGGAAAACTGACTATTTATAACAGGTCGAATAAATATCACGTTCAGTGGAGCAAATTTCGAGGGAACGCTATGTCTTATAAATCAATACTAGTACCACTTGATGGCTCGGAGGCAGATGATCGCGCGTTGGCGTGCGCCTACCAAATTGCTAAATTATGCAATAGTCATCTAAATGTCCTTCACGTTCAGGCGGATTCGAAAGAAGCAGTGCCGCTGCTGGGCGAAGGTATGTCGGGCGCCATGATCGAAGAAATGATTGATCTGGCTGACCGCGATGCTGACGAACGATCTAAATTAGCGCATCAGAAATTTGATAAGTTTGTCGCTGACACGGGCGTGACCGTTTTGGAGCGGCCGGTTGGAGAGGAGAGTTATAATTCGCCTTCCGTTCATTGGGTCGAGAAAATTGGCCGGGAAGATGAGATCGTGTCGCGCGGTGGCCGCATTTCGGATTTGACCATTATGGCTCGCCC
>JABIIH010000202.1 GCA_018649245.1 Rhodospirillaceae bacterium
AAAATAATTTTTTTAAATTTACGTATCTAATACCCAACCATAGCGTTTTTTGCAGCCTTGCCAAAGGCTATGTTCGGCATAGGTGATATCAAATTATGCCAGTTAAGCAGCTATTGGTGGCCAATGCTGCCGGCCTAAAAATAAATAAAAGCTACCGGAAAGCAGGAGGTTCCTGAGTACGCAATTTCTCCACTAATTTTCGATTGGCAACTTAAAGAAGAGCTATATATTAACAATATTAGGAGTTTTATATATGCTACCGTACAACATCGTGTTGTCTAATTTTAGGGAGCTCAATGGCAAATAAAGAGATTATTTTAGCGATTGATGACGACCCAGCTGTCCTCCAATTTATGAAAGTCGTATGCCACCATGCGGCTTACGAATTTCATGGCGCTGATAGTGGTGCCAATGGATTGGAGCTGCTCAAACAATTAAAACCCACAGCCATTTTGCTTGACGTTAATATGCCAGAAATGGATGGGCTGGAAACACTCAATCAAATTAAGTCTGAATTTCCAAAATTAAGCGCGCCGATTATTTTTCTATCGGCCAAAACAGATTTGGCGACGATTAGTGAGGCAACTTCCTGGGGTTCCACTTATTTGCTTAAACCGATTAATCCAGAGCGCTTGTTGGCAAAGATTGAAGCGGTTATTCACGATAACAGGGCCAAAAAAGTGTTGTCGTAATTCGCCATAAATAGCTCGATGACCCCTCCTTCTGGAACAAAAAAACACCGGGAGCTTCGTCCCGGCGGCTTAGGTTGAGTTATTAACTCATTATATTACGTAAATGATACCGGCTAATTGTTTTCCCTAGTTTGCGTCAAAAACTGGCTAAGCGTATACTATTCCCGAACTTATTTAGTGGTTTGAGGAGCAGGTATTGCCAAACTCCTTCTTAAAATTTGCAAGCCTTGGCCCCGACCGGAGTTGCCTTGCCGGCACCCGCTGGATTGCGGCCACGCTGCTCGTGATTTTTGTTTCATCCGAAGTGATTGCTCAAGTACTTCCCAACACGGCGGCCAATCGACGGCGCGGTGTAGCCGGCTGCACCCAAACCCGTAGCGGCATCACTTGCCCGGGCGGCGGCGGAGGCGGAGGCGGTGGTGGTTACAGCGGTTACAATGCCAATACCATGATGATGGGCGTCATGGGTAATGCCATGAATAGTTTCATGCAGGGCTATCAGCGCGGTCTGGCGATCCGGGCGCGCAAACAAAAGGGCAATCGGCTGAACGATCGCGGCCTCCAATATGAACGCCAGAAAAATTGGTCCTCGGCAGCCAGTTCTTATCGCCAAGCCCTGCAATATTGGAATCACCCGACCATTGTTTCGAATTTGCGGCGAGTTGAGGATGAATTGTCGGGCGCTGGAGATCGCCGCCGCAAAGCGGAGCGCCGCCGTCGGGCTCAATTAGCGGCTAAGCGCAAAAGTCTGCAGGCGATGATTGGTAATCTTGCCAACAGTCTGGGACAGGGCGGCACGTTAAGTTCGACGCCCGATGATGATCTCGGATTTGTCCAGCCTGGTGGCACGGCCTTTTTTGGCGCAGGTGGTGGCTCCGGCGGCAGCGTTGAGACAAAAACCTCGCCAGATGAAAATGGTCTCAGCTTCATGGGGCCGAAAGATCAATATTTTTCGAAAGGCACCAAGTATTCAGCGACCACCGATTTAAGGGACAGCGCTTCCGATCAATTGGCCGTAACCCGCGATCGTCAATTGTCTGGTAAACCGGTTGAGGAAAAGGGTGGTCTCGATTTCTACCAGCCGAGCGACAAAGTTAAAGGTGCCGGTCAAGCCGGCCTCGCACCAGGCAAACCCATTCCGGTCAAACGCCAGCCGACCAGCCGCAAAGCCGAGTTGCTGCTTGATTCATTAGAGTACGGCGGGCGTGATTGGCAGCGCAGCCGTGATTATTTACTTAAAAAGCTTAAAGATAATCCGACCGACCGCGATGTCCGGGCAGCTTTGCAAAATCTCAACGAAGCCCAAATGCTGGCTAATAAATTGGAGCGGGTCAAGCGCCAAGAGATGACCGAAAAGATAATTGGCGAAGCCTTGATGGCAAGTCTTCACGGTGATGAAGTTACCGCGCGAGACAAGTTTGCGGAGGCGCTCAAACTATCGCCAAATGATACTGGTCTGCAGGAAGTTTACCAAGATGTGCAAGTTAAGCTGACCAGGAAGGCAAATATCCTAGCTCGAAAAGGTTTATTAGCCGGTGATCGCGGCGATGACCTTAAAGAGCGTGCTTATTTTCAAAAGGCGCTCAAACTATCGCCAAATGATACTGGTCTGCAGAAAGTTTACCAAGATGTGCAAGTTAAGCTGACCAGGAAGGCAAATATCCTAGCTAGAAAAGGTTTATTGGCCGGTGATCGCGGCGATTATATTAAAGAGCGTGCTTATTTTCAAAAGGCGCTCACACTCAACCCGAACGACGACGGTATAAAGGCGGCGCTTGAGGTTACCCAAAAAAATCTCGACGCCCAGGCCGAAAAGCTGTTGGCGAAAGGGCTGACGGCTGGTTTCCAAGGCAACGCCTTAAAAGAGGTTGAGCTATACAAACAAGCCTACATCCGGAAACCTTATGACGCGTCGATCAAAGAAGTTCTCATCCATGCACAAAAAACACTTAATGACGAAGCCCATGCATTAACCGCTAAAGGCGTTGAAGTGAGCCACTTTGGTAATGAACAACGCGCCCTGATCTATTTTAAACAGGCTTTGCTGCGGCGGCCTCATGATCAAGGCATCAAAGATGTGATAAAACGTTCGGAAGAAATCATTGCGAAACAGCAAGCCCAAAAAACATCAAAATAGAGACCATAACTTCATGCCGCATAGAAAAATTTTCAAAATTGTTTTGATCGCCGCTTGTTTCGGCCTGGGCAGTCCGGCAGCCGGCACGGCTCAAACCACGGCGCAAAAACAGCAGGCAGAAAATGCGATGGCGCGCGGTGTGGCGATGGCGCAGCGCAAGCAGTGGCCGCTGGCGATTAAGTATTTTAAAGCCGCCTTTCAAGCCACCCCAACCGATCCCCGCGTATTGTTTAATTTGGGACTAGCCCATGACCGGGCAGGGGGGCGTACACTCGCTGCGGCGGCTTGGTATCGCGCCTTTCTGATTGCCGCGCCGCGTACTGATAATAGTGCGAAAGTGCAAAAGCGGGTGGTTGATCTTGAGATCGAAACCGAATCCCAAATCGCACGCATGCTGGAAACGGCGCAGACCATAGCTTCGCAGGTTTCGGGCAAGGGTAAAACCACCGTGCTGGATCGGATTGCCCGCGCTCATGCCGAGAATGGCGATATCGTCTCAGCCCAGCAAGTCGCGCAAGGAATTACCAGTGGCGGAAGGCAAAGCGCCTGGTCGCAGGCTTTGATTGCAGCCTTGCAAGCGCGAGGCGGATTATTTGATCAGGCTACCAGCTTGGCAAAATCCATTCGCTCTCGTCCGGCTCAAGCCTGGGCTTTGGCGGAAATCGCGGTGTTGAATGCCGGCAAAGGCGATTTCGCAGCTGCCCTTGCTGCCATAGACAATGTGCGGGGCCGGGAAAGTGCTTGGGCCTATTCCCGCATTGCATCTTTGCAGGCGCAGGCCGGCGATAGCGAAGGTGCGCGGACAACACTCAAGAAAATCGGCGAGGCTCAACTCGGCTTGCGTTTGGTCGTCTTGGCTCATCTCGCTGCCGCCTTAGGGAGTTCGGGGCAGCCTTGGCATATTGATCAGGCCAAGACCCATCTTGATGAGATTATGACCGAAGCCAATAAAGTCAAAAATTTTAAAGCCAAATTGGCTGTCTATCTGCAGGTGATCAAGGCGCGGCTGAGTTTTCAGGATGTTGCGGGGGCTGAAGCAGTGCAGCGGTTGGTGACATCCGAGCCTTTTAAGACTGCAGGACTGCGTGCCATCGCTGAGGGCAACAAACAGTTTAAAACGGCTGAGCTTTACCGCTGGTCGGGACTGGCACTGCAAATGGCGAACTCGGCGCAGCTTGGTAATATTTCTCAATTGCTTGCCCAGGCCAAACTACAGGACCCGGCGAAGGGCGCTCTATCGATAGCCAAAATTGCTGAAAAATCAGCCCACATGCTGCGCCAATTTCGCCAACCTTAGAAGTATTTACCAAAGTTCCTGGAACCTTTACAAAAAATTAGTTTAGACTTAAACTAATTTGGGAATAAGGAGCCGGAGCAGCCAATGTGGAAACCATTAGAAAAAATAAAATACGCGCCTGAGCCAGGTATTTGGCCGAGCCAAGCTGAAGCAGGCGACTCGATGTGGTTCAGTCCTCTCGACTTTGGCAATCTGCACCTCGACCAGCGCACCTGGATTCCGGCGATGGTGCCATGGCGTTCGACCGAGGAAGGCATTGTCACCGATCGGGTACTGGCTTGGTATGAACGGTTTGCCCAAGGCCAGCCCGGCTGCATTGTCATCGAGGCCACCGGCGTGCGCGATGTGCCAAGTGGCCCACTAATGCGCATCGGTCATGATCGCTTCGTGCCTGGACTGAAAGAACTTGCCGATACCGTCCACCGGGCGAGTGATGGTAAGACCAAACTTTTCATTCAGCTCATCGATTTCCTCTCGATCCGCCGCCGCCCCGCAGCCGAAAATTATTTCCATAGATTTTTGCAGATCACCGATGATCATCGCGCCGCACTCGGTGCCGAGGATTGGCCAGAAGAAAAAATCCGTGAACATCTAAGCGCGCTCGAAGACGAAGCCCTTGACGATATTTTAACCGGACGAGAACTTGATGATCTCCGCATGGGCACGCGGGAACGGGTGACCGATGTCAAATATGAGCATATCCGCGAATTGCCCGAAGTCTTGCCCCGGATTTTTGCTGACGCTGCTGAGCGGGCGCAGAAGGCTGGAATTGATGGCGTCGAGCTGCATTATGCCCACGCCTATACCATGGCATCGTTTCTAAGCCGAAAAAATGATCGCGAAGATGGCTATGGCGGCCCCCGGGAAAATCGGGTGCGGCTGCCACTTGAGGTCTACGCCGCCGTGCGGGAGCGCGTTAGCGACGACTATCCAGTTGGCTGCCGGTATCTTTCCGACGAAATTATCGAGAACGGTAGTGACGTTGAAGACGCGGCTTATTTCGGTGTTGAGTTCGCCAAGGCAGGGATGGATTTTCTGTCACTGTCCCGAGGCGGCAAGTTTGATGACGCCAAGCAACCGGGCGTCGGTGAGGCGGCCTATCCCTATACCGGCGAGAGCGGCTATGAATGTATTCCGGCTTACATTTCTGACAGTTTTGGCCCCTATGGCCGCAACATCCAGCCGACGGCCTTTATACGAAAAGCCATCCGCGATGCAGGTTTAGAGACGCCCGTAGTAGTGGCTGGCGGCATTCACGGCTTCGAGTTGGCTGAAAAAATCCTGCAAAGTGGTGAGGCGGATATTGTCGCTTCGGCGCGCCAGTCCCTGGCTGATCCGGACTGGTTCATGAAAGTCAAAGAGGGTCAGGGCGAGGAGGTGCGGCTTTGCACCTATTCAAATTATTGTGAAGGACTTGACCAGAAACATAAAATTGTCACTTGTAAGCTATGGGATCGTTTGGATATGGATCAATCTGATATCCAAAAAACTCCAGACGGCAAACGCCGCCTGATCGCACCTGACTGGCAGGCATGATGAAGTTCTTTTTTATCACGGTGCTGATTTATCTTACCGCCCAGCCTTTGGCGGCGCGCGAAATTCGTATGCTCGAAAAGTACAATGTCGGTGGTTACATCCGTGATGGCCGGACGCTGCCTTATACATTTGAACCTCACTCAAATCCGCGGGCACTTCCAGAGGCAAATCAGCAAGTATTAAACAGGCGCGGTAATCAACAGGCGGCCAACTCAGCTAAAGAATATATGGCAGAATATCCCGGCACGACGGCAATGATGTTGCTTGATCAGGGCAAGATAATCTTCGAGGCCTATCAAGGCATGGGGCGACCTAAGAGCGAGTTTTTCAGCATGAGTATCGCCAAAAGCATGACCAGTCTCGCCGTCGGCAAAGCGCTTT
This sequence comes from Rhodospirillaceae bacterium, assembly GCA_018649245.1. Classification (GTDB taxonomy): domain Bacteria; phylum Pseudomonadota; class Alphaproteobacteria; order Rhodospirillales; family UBA2165; genus TMED23. The sequence continues at coordinate 6,044 of JABIIH010000202.1, forward strand.
GCCAGGGTGATCTGAAAAGTCTGGAAATTTTGGCTGGCAATATCATTCCTCAGCTTGCCAACAGCAATTTCGGCAAAAGCACCATACGGCATTTGCTGACCATGAGTTCCGGCGCCTTTATGACCGTTTTCGGCGGCAGGCCGAAATATTCCGCTGGCATTGGACGGCGACCTCGAAATGGCAAGCCTTGGGGCGGCCCGTCTTGGCCGGTCCGGCTCGGCCAAATCAACATAAAAGATATTTTATGGGGTAAGGTCTGGGACATCCCCCTCAACAAAAACCATGCCGCACCGGGTGAGGTTTTTCTCTATCGCAACGCTGAGCCGATGGTGATCAGCAAAATAATCGAGAAGCGAACCGGCCTGAGCCTTGCCGCCTTTTTCGACTCACGAATCTGGCAGGAAGTGCGGGGTGGCCAAACCGGCCATTGGGAAGCGGACAGCGACGGTACAACCATCGCCATGTCAGGCTTTCAAGTAAGCCTCAAAGATTGGGGCCGGCTGGCAGTTTGGTTATTGGCCGAGCTTAAAAAACCCGGATGTTACGGCGACTATCTCAGGCAAGCCACCACCACCCAGATAAAAACCTCCGGCCTTGGTGGCACTGCCAACACGCCGTTCAAAGGCTATGGTTATTTTTGGTGGACCGATCATTCAAACGCGCCGGGTTTTTGGGGCAAGGGCCACGCCGGTCAGGAACTAGCGATCAATGCCGAGACTGGCAAAGTGCTGATCAAGTTTGGCTATCGGGTTTACCCCGGCGTCAGTAGGGATATCACTAAACTCTACCGGAACTGGAATTAATTTCAAAAGGTATCCATAAGGTTCCAGGAACCGGACTCGCAATTAGAGGGTCGTTGTTGCGACTCAGGTTCCTGGAACCAGAGTCGCAGGGATTCGCAACAACTCAGGAGACGTTGCGACGGCGCGGGTAATTTTTTTCGCGAACCTTTTTCGAAACTGCCATATACTCAATAGATGATTAAATATTGGGGCTGACCCAGCTAACTAGTTCAAATACTGTTTAACCCACTGTTTTACTTGTCTTAATTGATCCTGTGGCTTGGGGTTGTTAAATCGCCACTCACATTCCTTTAAAAAT
>JABIIH010000107.1 GCA_018649245.1 Rhodospirillaceae bacterium
CTCCCGTTCACGGAGAACGATCGCGCGCGTAATGCGGACGTAGATAACCGAAAACAAGAAGGCAACGGCTAGCGTGGTCGGCACGATGCCGCGTCCGATAATGGCGATGATTGCGAAGATGAAGACCAGTGTCGGAAGGGCTTGCACCATGTCAGTGCCGCGCATCACCACACGATCCCAGTTGCCGCCCCGATAGCCAGCAAAAAGACCAACTGAAATGCCGACGAGTCCGGCCAGCATCACCGCAGCGATGGCCGCGCCAAGTGCCGGGCGCGCGCCATGAATTATGCGGGAGAGTACATCGCGGCCAAGAGCGTCCGTTCCCAGCCAATGGGCGAAGCTCGGCCCTTTAAAACGATACATCGGATCAAGAGCGATCGGATCATAGGGAGCAAAGAAGGGTGCAAAAATGGCGACAATCCCAAACAAAAGTAAGAGGGTCACACCCAAGATCGCAATGGGCCGATCAGTCAGATTTTGCACCCAGCCTTTATAGGTCGGCAGATCATTTTCGTTAGGGGACTGCTGCGAAAGTGTTGATTGATTGCTCATGATGGCCGCACTCTCGGATCCAAAAGAGCAAGGCCGATATCGACCAAGAGATTAATGATTAACACGAGGCAGGCGATCAGCATCACGCCGCCGAGAAGCATTGGCAAATCATTGTCAACAATGGCGTCGATAAGAAGCGCTCCGGCACCCGGCATTGCGTAAATACGCTCCATGACCACGGCGGTTGCAACGATGATACCTGCTTGAATACCGATGATCGGCAGAACCGGCGCCAAGGCGTTCTTAATGACATAATGATAAATCACCACCCGGTCAGGCGCGCCATTGGCACGTAGTGCCTGGACATAGGGTGCATCAAAAGCCTCTATTACTGTGCCTCTTGCTTGGCGGGCAATGACAGCAATCGCATGAAGGGCGAGGGCCGAGCACGGTAAAACGAGACTGTGCAACCAGCCAAAGACACTCTCCGTGATTGGCGTATAGCCGATTACCGGGAACCATCTAAATTGTACAGCGAAAGCGTTGGCGACCAGCAAACCCAGCCAGAATCCAGGTATTGCAAGCCCAATTGACGCACCAATCGTTACAATTCGATCAGCAAGTGAGCCGGATCGGACGCCGGCGAAAAGGCCTAATCCAAGGCCACCAAAAACAGCTAAAAAGATTGTGACGCCCCATAAAGACAGAGATATTGGCATGCGTTTTAGAATGGCGTGGGTAACCTGATCGCCACCAATCAACGATGTTCCGAGATCGCCCTGCAGGGCTGCTGTTGCCCAGTTTACATATTGTACGAAAACGGGTTGATCCAGTCCCCATTCCTTCGTGAGCGCTTCTATCTGTTCGGGTGTTGCATTGTCACCAAGCGCAATCACTGCCGGATCAATGGGTGAAAGCTGGACTAACCCAAAGAGTAAAATAGAAAGCAGAACCAGGACGATAAACAGGGAGGCAAATCGATAGAGGATAAATTTGCGCACTCAGAATTCCTTTGTCCTGGTTCCACTGACCATTCTAAAACTTACTTCAGTCGGATATCACGATAGCGCAGCGCTGTTGGCTTCATTACCGTTGTGCCGAATTTCGCGATCCGCTTTGGATTATATGCCCAAACTGAATTCATTTGGAAGAAACCACAATCAAGCGCATGGTCGTTGATATATTTCATCACCTTATGCCAACCAGCATCTTGTTTTTTCGGATCGGTTTCTTTCAAGGCAGCTGCGGTCATAGCATCAAGTTCCGGAATTTCAACACGGAACGGGTTGCCTGTACCTTTCGGTCCAAACCGGAATTTCTGATAATCATACACACCGGTATTTTCAGAAGCGCTGGTATTGATCTGAAGTGGGTACGCATTACTTTGATATTTACTAAAGTACTGACGAGGAGTCATCGCCGCGACATTTACTTTAATACCAATTTGAGCAAGCTGGCTCTTTAGCAACTGTGCCAATGCCTTCATCCGCGAATGAGCTGGGAAGGTAAAGGAAATATCAGGATTGCCAGCCGCTTTCATATAGGCGCGCGCCTTTTTCAAGTCATGCCCGTAGCCCTGAATATCCGAATAATGTCCAGGTAAATTATTGCCAAAGCGCGATTTTTGAGGCTTGCCGAAGCCATTGAGAGCCACATCTACCCACACTTTGGTATTAATGGCATGGCAAACGGCTTTCCGCACATTTTCATCAGCGAATACTTTTTTACGATCGAGCATCAACATGTGTTGGATTAGAACCGGCTTGGTCCGAATCTCAAATCCTTGAGCTTTGGCAACACCCGCCAGTTGGCCATTAACATTAATCGCATCAAGCTTTCCGGTAACCAGCGCATTGAGAAGCGTATTTGGATCAGGGATCGAATAGACTTCAATTCGGCTTACGCCAACTTTTTCCGGCGCATAGTATTTATCAAAACGTTCAACGACGATTTTGGTGCCATGTTTTGATTCTGCTTTAACAAGTTTCCACGGAGCGGTGCCGACGGGATTTTTAGCAAAGCTTTTATCCTCAATCGTTTTTGGTGAAACCATCACGGCACCACGCATTGCGAGATTTCTCAGCAAGGTAGGAGCAGGATATTTAAGGTCCAGCACCACCGTATGATCATCCGAAGCACTCATCTTGGAGACCGGCAAGAGCATGACAGAGTATTGTCCTCTGGATTTTTTCATCCGGGCAAAATTGGCAAGAACGGCTGCGGAATCAAAAGGCGTACCATCGTGGAAAATTGCACCTTTTTGAAGTTTGAAAGTTAACTTGTCGCGCGTCTGCGTCCAGGAAGTCGCCAGCCTTGGGATTACTGATTTACCATCCGGGGAATAATTCACGAGATTTTCAAAAATGAGTGCTGGAAAAGTATCACCAATTTGGCGGAAAGTATTCCAGTGCCGTGACTGGAGAGCAGCACCAAATTTCAGTACGCCCTTCGATTCCGCTGCAGACGCCTCGGACGAGTTCATTACCTGCGACGAGCCCACCGAGCCCACTATTAGAAGTACACCAAGTGCTGTCTGAGTTAAAAATTTAATAGGTTTCATGGGGACTTTCCTCCATCTGTTTGCTTCGATTTTTGTGCACATTAATTCTTGCCCTATAAGTTATGACATTCGTCAAGTAACGGCGAGAGTGCCAGTTGACCGTATTCATTGGAGCCAGATGCATCTTTTGATTTAGTTGCAGTTTTGGATTTGTTACCGTTGGGCAAGTCACTACTCGTTCTTGTGAAGCCAAATTCGGCGCGCACTAGACTTGAGCTAAGTTAAAAGTTTGTTTTTGCAAAGGTTTATACTGTCCAATTAATTTGTTGTGCATCATATACTACTTATTTGGAGAAATCGGTTGAAAAAGACACTGTTTAAAAATGCGCAGATAATGTCTGTAAATGAAGAAGTTGGCGATCTGGAAGATGCCGATATTCTGATTGTCGGCTCACGAATTGATCAGATAGGACCGGGCCTCAAGGATTCAGAGGCCGAGGTTATCGATGCTAAAGGCATGCTTATCATGCCCGGTATGGCTGACACCCACACCCATCTCTGGCAAACCTTGTTCAAGGGCCGAGCCGCCGATGCTTGGGGCATGGAGTATTTTACCAACATCCCGCCAATGTCGCGGCACTTTACGGCTGACGATGTTTATGCCGCGATCTATTCAGGTGCCGTCGAGTCGATGGCCAATGGCGTAACCACCATATTTGATTACCATACCTGCATCCATGCGCCAGAATATGCCGATGCGACGGTCCAGGCATTTAAAGATTCCGGCATCCGAGCAACCTTCGGTTATGACCTTGGCGCCTTTTCCCTTGGTGAATCCGACAAGATCGGCCCATCCGAAGCACGCTTTCCCGATGTTGAGCGTTTACGCGGCACAATACCCAATGGCGATGAAGATTTACTCCGCCTAGCAGTCTGCCTCAGCCAGATATTGCCCGATACGATCGAGCGGATGGAACGCGAAATCCGCTTTGCTCGCGAGATCGACGTGCCGATGACCTGGCACAATAATAAACCTGGCGAGATTGAAGCGATCAACCGAAGTGGCCTGCTCGGCACTGACATTCTGCCCGCCCACAGCAACTATACGACAGATGAAGATCTACGGCTGCTTGGCTCTATTGGCGGCTGTCTTACCTCTCAAACTGAAGCTGAGACCTATGCTGGGCGACGCTCAATGACAATGATAAAGCGCGGTCATAATCAAGGTGTCGACATCGCGCTTGGTACCGACGTGCCCAATATCATAAATCTGGGGGTGATGCCGCAAATGCGAATTCTTTACATCCTCCAACGTTTCATGGATGGCATCGAGGAGCGCCATGAGGGGCATCCATTTGCCCGGCGGCCCGGTGTCCCCACTTTTGCACCGCGTGATATCGTAAAATTTGCTACCGCAAACGGCGGCAAGGCGCTGGGCATTGGTGATACGGTCGGACAGATTGCCCCCGGCTACCAGGCCGACCTAGTATTAATCGACGGGCGCGATTTCGGTATCTCTGAAGGTGATCCAGCGGGCCATATTGTTCTAAACAGCTCAGCTGCAGAGGTCGATTCGGTCATGGTCGCAGGCGAATTCCGCAAACGTGACCGCAAGATGGTTGGGATCGAAACCGGCAAGGTGGTTAAACTGCGAGAAGCCGCGCGCGACCGGGTCTACGCTTCCGTCGGAACACGTCCCGGCGAATTAAAAAGAACTTATTGGAACTGGGCCGAAGATTAAAACGACACGCCTGGTTAGAATAACGCGGTGCTACTAAAACGGCTTTAGTCACAGGCTAGCTGATTTCCGCCAGCGTTTCGGCAAGGAGTCTAACACCATTTTCGATGCGATCTGTCGGGATTGAAGAGAAGCCGACCCGAAAATGGTTCTTAAACTGTGGTGTTTTGCTTCTCGTTTTTAAAAACATTGGGTCGCCGGGCTCAATAATGACGCCTTTTTTTAGTGCCTCTGCTGCCAGAATGTCAGCATCCAAATCCTTCGGCCCCTTCACCCAAAAGCTGGTGCCGCCAAACGTCTCAATTTCAAAAAAGTCGCCGCAATATTTTTCGAGGGCTTTGCCGGTAATATCCCAGCGTTCCTGATAAACTTGGTGCAGACGTTTCACCATGGTGTCGTAATAGCCGAGCTTGATAAACAAAGCGACGGTGCGTTGGACATGGGAGGATGGATGGCGATACATCTGTCGTCTAAGCGCCCGTGCCTCGGCGATAAAATCTGCCGGGGCCACCATGTAGCCAATCCGCAATCCTGGGAACAGATTTTTGGACAAACTGCTGACATAAAGAACTCGGCCGTCATCATCCATCGATTTCAAGGCGGGGTGCGGCTGACTGACAAAATTAACTTCGCTTTCGTAATCATCTTCGATGATTAGAAAGTCTGAGCTCCGTGCCCGCTCAAGTAAGGCCTCGCGGCGATCCATTGGTAAGGTAACATTGGTCGGGTAATGATGACTGGGAGTCGTATAGACAACGTCGCAAGTATCCAGCCGATGATTAATTTTGATGCCATGCTCATCAACCGGTAGCGGCTTTATTTTAGCCCCGACCGAAATAAAGCCGTTTCTAGCATCACAGTAGCCAGGATCCTCAAACCCCAGCAAGGATCCTTGATTAATCACCAGGGCGCCCGCCAAATAAAGTGCGTTTTGCGCGCCAATAGTTACCATCAATTGATCCGGAGAGACGAAGATACCGCGCCGCGGCAAAAGCATAGTGCAGATTTGTTCCGCCAGTTCTGGATCATCTTCAGTTATCGCATCCGAGGTCCAATCCTTAACAGAGGATTTTGATAGCGCCAGTTTGGTGCATTCACGCCAATCAGACAGCGATAAAAGATCATGGTCAATTTGGCCATATATAAACGGATAGGGATAACGTTGCCAATCAGCAGGCCGGTTCACGTAAGGTTGGCTCATTGGTGAGGCCACAAGCCTTTTCGCCCAGGGTGAAGTTTCGGACGATTCAATCCGCTTCATCTCAGGTACGTTGACCCAATCGGCTTTGAGATCAGAGTTGATAAAAAATCCGGAACGTTCTCGTACCTGCAAGAAACCATCTAGCGCCAGATTTTCATAGACATGCGCTACCGTATTACGAGACACTTTTAAACTCGAAGCCAATTGCCGAGTTGACGGCAGACGGTTGCCCGCCGACAAACTACCCTCAACGATACCATTGATGATATTGGAGCGAATCTGATTGTAGATACTTTCGGAATGATCACGATCGATCTTGAATAACAATTCCACTATTGGCTCCGCTTAATATGGCAATCTGGACCTTTATGATACTCTACATTTGGTAGCAAATATTGTCGATAATTATGACTTTTTAAATTACAGCGCAGGGTGCCGTGCAAAACATCGAAACGAATGACAATTATTGGATGCCTTTTACCGCCAATGCTGGTTTTAAGGCTGATCCGCGAATGATCCAGCGGGCGAAAGGTATGTATTATTATGATGCCGAGGACCGCCAAATTCTGGACAGTTGCTCCGGCCTTTACACTCATGCGGCCGGTCATAGTCATCCTAAAATCGTTGAAGCTGTTGAAAAGCAGTTAAAAACGCTGGATTACGCGATGGCGTTTCAGTTTGGTCATCCGGGTGCTTTTGAGCTTGCCGAGCGGGTAGCCGATCTTACTCCAGGTAATCTCAACAAAATATTCTACACTAATTCGGGCTCCGAAGCGGTTGAAACCTCGCTCAAAATTGCCCTCGCCTATCATGCCGCCCGTGGAGAAAGTCAGCGAACGCGATTTGTCGGGCGCGAAAAAGGCTATCACGGCGTAAATTTTGGTGGTCTTTCAGTGGGCGGCATTGCTAGAAATAAAAATGGCTTCGGCCCAGGACTGCCCCATGTCCATCACATGCGCAACGCCTATTTATCGGAAAGCCGCTTCACTAAAGGCCAGCCATCCGAAGGTTGGGAACTCGCAGACGATCTTGAGCAAATTGTGCAAACCTATGGCGCCGATACGATTGCCGCCTGTATTGTGGAGCCTATTGCGGGGTCGGCAGGGATATTTGTGCCGCCAGAAGGCTATCTGCAACGGCTGCGGAAAATCTGTGACAGGTATGGAATTTTACTGATTTTTGATGAGGTGATTTGCGGTTTTGGCCGGACCGGCAAAGCTTTCGGCGCACACTCCTTCGATGTTACGCCGGATATCATTACCATGGCCAAGGCATTAACCAATGGCACCATTCCGATGGGAGCGGTTGCCTGTGACACGGCGCTTTATGATGCCATAGCCGAAGGTAAGGACGAAAATGTGGTCGAGCTTTTCCACGGTTATACCTATTCCGGGCATCCCGTCGCTTGTGCCGCTGGTCTTGCAACACTTCAGGTCTACGAGGATGAAAAGTTATTTGAACGCGCCGAAGAAATGGCGGGAAAATTCCGTGACTTGGTGTTCAGTTTAAATGATCTCAACATCGTTCGGGATATTCGCAGCTACGGTCTACTGGCCGGTATCGATCTAGAGCCGGGCGACAAGCCTGGAGATCGCGGCTATGATCTGATGAAAACTTGCTTTGAAGAAGGCATGGTGCTTAGAACCAGTGGCGACACCTTCGTCCTGGCCCCCGCCTTAATCGCCGAGGAAGGTCAGCTTGAAGAAATGATTGCCATTATCCGCAAATCGCTAGCCAAATGGGCAGCATGACGCCAATCCATGAATAACGTTCATTAAAAGGACTAGAATGCTTCACAATAAACTGGAACTCGTTTCCCATAATCCCGACAAAGCTTTTTCCGGCTATACGATTTTTACGCCACTTGGGCAGACATCGACTTATCTGATTAATATGAAAGGTGAAGTCGCCCATGAATGGAAACTTCCCACAATGGCGGGCAATTACGCCTATCTCCTGCCAAACGGCAATCTGTTAGCCGCCCAAAAGACCTTAGAAGGACCGGCAACCTTCCCCGGCAAAGGGGGGCAGCTTATTGAAATGGATTGGGATGGTAATATTCTCTGGGAATATACCGATCATATGCAACATCACGATTTTCGCCGATTAGAAAACGGCAATACGATCTACGGTGCTTGGGAAATTATGCCAAAAGAAGCCGCCGCCCGCGTTCAAGGTGGTCGCCCAAATACCGAACACGAAAACGGTATTTATAGTGA
>JABIIH010000146.1 GCA_018649245.1 Rhodospirillaceae bacterium
CATAACATTGATGAGATGCGATACCAGGCGGGAGGTTTCCGTGGTAACGAAGAATTTTTCAAAAATGTCGCCGTTATCGTTCGAAGATGACTGTTGGTGAGCCACATAATTACGTGTTTCAGTAAGTAGCTCCAAGGCGTCTTCATAGGTTCTATCGATGAAGGGAAAAGTTGCTGTTTCAGACATGATTTATTTCCTAATCGATTTGGCGCTTTCAGGAAGGTTCACTTTCATTTTTTTATTTCCCCGAAAAAGCCAGTGGCCTCCCAACTTTGTAACGATAGTGTAACAATATGTAACGATATTTATCAAATAAAAGATTAACGTTGTCATCTGATCTGCCAGACTTAACTTTCTACAATTTTGGAAATTCTTTGATAAGCAATTGAAATAAAACGTTGAATCTGGGTAGCTCATTTTAATTCTTCTTTAAGCGTGAACATGGTAAAATTTCTATCAGTAAGATATCTTGTTAGAATACCTAAAAAATGGAGAATTGTTTCGTGCGTGTTGGTGTGGTTTTCATTATTTTATTATTTATGAGCGCCTGCTCGGCGGTTTCAACGGCGCCAACCATGATGCCGCAAATGTTAGGCGTCGACAGTATGACCGTTGTCACGACCGGCAAAACCATATCCGATCACATCGTTTCTTATGCGACGGGTAAGAATTGCTCGACTGTGCGTCGCCAAACCGGTCAGAATTTTTGTGAGGAAGACGACTTATCCACGCCAGAAGAGATTTATTGTTACAACTCTTTGGGTAAAGTTAATTGCTTCGCCTCACCTCAGCCCTACGGTCAAAGTGGTCAAACGGTTGGTCATATTTCCGGTAAGGGCGGCTTAACGAGATAGTTTTCCTCTTGCAGTAATTGGTGCTATTTAGCTCCCATGCGATTTTGGCTCATAGCAATTTGGAACAGCATTCCCCGTTCGTGGGCAATTGTTTCGCTGCCTTTTGTTTTTCTCATTGTTGTTTTTGCCGGCTGGTTTTTATTCGGTGGTTTATTTATCGAGCAGCCAGATCTTCGCCAGATCCACTACGCTGGCGAACTTGAACGCCTGCTGCCGGAGGCCGAAAAGGGCAGCAAAATTGCCCAATATCAAGTCGGCGTTATTTATCGCGATGGCTTAGCGGGCAATAAAAATTTGAACAACTCTGTGCGCTGGTTTGAGAAAGCGGCCAAGCTTGGTTATCCGCCGGCGCAATATGCCTTGGGGCGTGCCCATGCTTTGGGTGAGGGGGTAGCGCAAAATTTCGGCCGAGCCTCTGAGCTTTATCGAACAGCTGCCGGATTTGGCCGTCATGCACCATCTGAATACGCGCTGGGACAACTTTATTTTCAAGGCAAAGGCGTGCTGCAGGATTTTAAACAGGCCTTGAATTGGTATCAGCGGGCGGCTTTGCGAAATCATGCCGGGGCGCAGGCGGTGATGGGCTCAATGTATGCCAAGGGCTGGGGCATCGATCAAAATCTGACCGAGGCTTATGTGTGGTACAGCTTAGCCGCCGCCCAGCCCAAGCAAGTGGCTCGGTTTGGTTTGGATCTGAATCCGGTCGAGGCGGCGGCTGAAATGAAGGTAAAACTCAACCGGTTGCAATTGAAAATCGCGGCTAAAAAACTCAAACGCCTGCGCAAAAAATTAAAATAAAAAGGTGCCTTAAATAAAGGTGCCTAGCACCTTTATTACATTAGTCAAAATCGTAGCCGGTGAGCAGGAACGCTTCCATCTTGCTGACAATGCCTTGGGCCGGTGGGCGGCCACCATTGCTGAGCTCTTCGGCAGGGCGTTTGCGGAGCACAAATTCAATTCCGCATTCACCGATCGGTGTCATGGTTTGATCAAAGCGCGCCAGCGTGTAGCGGAAGCTTTCATCCAGTTTTTGCAGTTTAAGTATTTCCGCGGCTTCACCCAAAGCAGCGATTAAATCCAGCACGTTCACGGACTTAGAACTCCACGACTTGGTTTTAACGATGGTGAAGGTGCATTTATGATCACCGTTCCATGTGCTCGGGAATTGGCCTTGCTCGTACATATCTTCATCCGGCACAGTGACGATCAAATGACCACCCGGTTTAACGGCGCGAAACCAGTTAGCCAAGCCCGCTACCGGATCATCAAGATGTTCGAGGCAATGGGAAGAATGGACGAAGTCAAAACTTTCGTCTTCAATGCCAGCCAAAGTTTGGGCATCGCCGTCTTCCTTGTCCCAGACCTTAACACCCTGCATGCGCGGAAATAGTTCGAGGTAAAGGCCGAGCGGATCAGGTCCACCACCAACATCCAAACCATTGCCGTTGAAATAGCGATTGGCAAAGTTCGGTTCATGTAGGCGCCGCATGATCGATTTACTGCATTCTTTCATCCTACGAACTCCCTTACTTAATCAGAAGGCTCCTCAGCCGTGAAAATCTCACCGTTCAATTTGCACGAAGGCAGCACCAATTCGACCAATTGGCGGGCCGCAAACTCCGGCGATTTGACGGTTTCGGGGTCTTCTCCGGGGTAAGCTTCGGCCCGCATCGTGGTTCGGGTGCGACCGGGATTAAATAAATTCGCGGTCACATTGGTTTTAAGAATTTCCTGAGCATACGTCATGACCATCATATCTAAGGCTGCTTTACTGGTCGCATAAATACCCCAATAAGCCCGATGGACTTGGGCGGCAAAGGAGGTCAGAAAAATCGCCCGTCCGGCATCAGATTGGCGCAGCAATGGATCAAAGCTTCGGATCAGCCGCCAATTTGCCGTGACGTTAACCGCCAGAGTTTGTTCCCAAATTTTGGGATCAATATGATTGATCGGCCCCATGGTACCAAGCAGGCCGGCACTGGCGATCAAAATATCGAGCTTGCCGTAGCGTTCAAATATGGTCGCGCCCATTTCATCAATTTTGCCGTAGTCGGTTAAATCCATCGGCACCAGAGAGGCCGTGCCGCCGGCGGAACGAATCTCATCGTCTATTTCTTCCAGACCGCCTTGGGTACGGGCGACTAAAATAACATGAGCACCTTCGGCGGCAAAAATTTTGGCGGTTGCGGCACCAATGCCCCGGGACGCACCGGTTATGACCGCGATACGTCCTGCTAATTTGCCTGTTGCTGCGTTCACTATTGATCCTGTTCGCTGAGTAGCGACAATTGCGCCGAGGCGGTGCCGCCATTTTTATCGGTTAGATCAATTGGATATTCGCCTGAGAAACAGGCGTCACAATATTGCGGTGCGTCGTCAATCCGATTCTCTTCACCGACCGCCCGATATAGGCCATTCATGGAAATGAAGGAAAGACTATCCGCATCAATATGTTTGGCCATCGCTTCGACGTCCAAACTTGAGGCCAGCAATTTTTCGCGCTCCGGGGTGTCTATGCCGTAATAACAGGAATGGGTCGTCGGCGGGCTTGAAATGCGCATATGGACTTCCTTGGCGCCGGCGGCTCTCACCATTTCGACAATTTTTTCGGACGTCGTGCCGCGTACAATCGAATCATCGACCAGCACAACCCGCTTACCTTCGAGATAGCCACGATTGGCGTTGTGCTTCAATTTGACACCAAGGTGTCTGATCTGATCAGTCGGCTCGATAAAGGTACGGCCAACATAGTGATTGCGGATGATGCCCAACTCGAACGGCAGAGCCGACTGTTCGGCATAGCCAATCGCTGCCGGTACACCTGAATCCGGCACCGGTACGACGATATCGGCATCGACGTGACTTTCGCGGGCAAGCTCGGCACCGATTTGTTTGCGCACTTGATAGACATTATGGCCTTCGACATTGCTGTCGGGTCTGGCAAAATAGATATATTCAAAGATGCACAATCTTTTAGGTTCTTTGGTGAAGGGTTTAATGCTGCGAATGCCATCCGCATCAACGATCACGATCTCACCCGGATCAACATCGCGAATGTATTCAGCACCGATGATATCGAGCGCACAGGTCTCGGAACACATGATATAGGCGCCATCAATGCGGCCCAGCACCAACGGTCGGACTCCCAACGGGTCGCGCACACCGATTAAGGCATCTTTGGTCAAGGCGACCAGCGAGTAGGCGCCTTCGACATGACGCAAGGCATCGATCATGCGGTCAAAGACTGTGGAAAACTGGCTGATCGCGATCAAATGGACAATAATTTCGGTATCCATGGTCGATTGGAAAATACAGCCCCGCTCAACCAGACGTTTGCGCAAGGTAAAAGCATTGGTGAGATTGCCGTTATGTCCGATTCCAAGGCCGCCGAACTCGAATTCTGCAAAGATCGGCTGAACATTGCGCAATACGGTCTCGCCGGCGGTAGAATAGCGGTTGTGGCCAATGGCGCTGCTGCCGCTCAGCCGGTTCATAACTTCCTGCGAGCCGAAAATATCACCGACCAAGCCGAGCGCACGATGGGAATGAAATTGCTGACCATCGGTCGACACAATCCCGGCGGCCTCCTGACCGCGATGCTGGAGCGCATGTAAGCCGAGCGCCGTGTGGGCAGCGGAATCTTTGTGATCGAATATACCGAAGACGCCACATTCTTCATGGAAATGATCGTCATCGAATGGATTGGTGGTGATCGTATTCATTGAGTTGGCTTTACTGCTTCTATCACTTGAGTTTGTTACATGAGTATTTCACTGGGTTTTATCCAGGAGATTCTCAATTCCACGGCGTTCTTTTTTATCATATCCGCTACGATCGGGAAGGCTTGAATTTCTGTTGCTTGGCCGAACGAGCTTCTCATAGGCTTCTTTCTCAATAAGCTCGCGGGTTTTGGCACTTACATTACTGGCCGCCTCGGCACCCATCACTTTGAAATCTTCGGGTAATATTTCGTTCAACGAGCGAGCACCAGTGCGAATCAACGGCAGCGACTTGGCTTCCGTAATCCAGCTTGGTTGTTTTTCGGGCGGCCAAATATTTTCGGCGATGATATAGCCGCCGGAAATGATCAGAGCAGCCGTGGCAATTCCGGCCAACATACCAAGCGAGCGATCAAGCGCGTTTAAGCGGCTATTTCTAACCCAACCGCCAACCACGGAGCTGACCAGAAACAAAACAATAAGAGTAGCGATGAAAACAGCGACGCCGGCGGCGAGATCGGCGAAGAAATCATGCTCAATATATTGCCGCGCATAGGGCCTGAGATGCGGAAAGGCGAAAATCGTGACGACAGCCGAACCCAGCCACGACAGGACAAAAAGACCGCCGCGTACAAAGCCGAGCGCCAAGCCAAGTATCGCACCCAGTATCAGAACGACAATAACGCCGATATCAAGAATATTCATCGGGAGGTTTTCCATCGGATTTAATCTTTATCCCTGGCTTACCACGAGATCAACCGGCGGGTTTTTCTCACCTTCGAGGCGCAAATAATCCAGTAGCTGATCCAAATGTTTAATCCTAACCTCAGTCAATTTCAACTTGGTTGCCGTTACTTTTTGCTCGCCTTTCCGGCGGTGTATTTCAGGTGCCACCGCACCATTAAAGCCGAGCTTTGAAGCCTCTTTGAGACGAACATCGCTCTGGCTGACCGGGCGAACTTCACCGGATAAACCGATCTCGCCAAATACCACCACTTCAGCCGGCACTGGTACACCCGTGATTGACGACACCAAGGCAGCCGCGACAGCCAAATCCGCTGCAGGCTCACTTATGCGCAAGCCGCCCGCCACGTTTAGATAGACATCATGGCTGCCAATTGAAAGACCGCATCTTGCTTCCAGCACGGCTAATATCATCGACAGCCGGTTGGAATCCCAGCCGACCACTGCCCGGCGCGGTGTGCCAAAGGAAGTCGGTGCCGTTAACGCCTGGATTTCCACCAACATTGGACGGCTGCCCTCGATGCCGGCGAAGACACTGGCACCGCTAACACCATCTTCGCGGTCGGCCAAAAATATTGCTGAGGGGTTGGGCACCTCGGCCAAACCAGCATCAGTCATCTCAAAGACGCCAATTTCATCGGCCGGACCGAATCGATTTTTGACGGCCCGCAGGATTCTAAACTGATGGCCGCGCTCACCTTCAAAATAAAGTACGCAATCAACCATATGTTCGAGCACTTTGGGCCCGGCAATGTTACCTTCTTTGGTGACATGGCCAACCAGGAACAGAGCGAAGCCCCGGCGTTTGGCGAGCCGGATCAGTTCCTGAGCTGAGCTCCGGACCTGCGTCACCGTGCCGGGAGCTGAATCTAGATTATCGACATAAAGAGTTTGTACCGAATCAGCGACTACCACGGTCGGTGCATCATGGTCATCGAGCGAGGCCATAATATCGCGCACATTGGTTGCCGAGGCGAGTTCGACATTGGCATCGGCAAGGCCTAAGCGGTCTGCCCGCATGCGTACTTGATCAATCGCTTCTTCACCGGAAATATAAACACAACGCGAGTCTTTGATCTTGGAAAGTGCGGCACAAACCTGCAGGAGTACGGTGGATTTGCCGATACCCGGATCGCCACCGACCAGGATAGCCGAACCCCGCACGAGACCGCCGCCGCAGACCCGGTCAAACTCAGTAATGTCGGATTTCATGCGGGGCATGGGTTTCTCAGAACCTTTGAGGCCGACAAAGTCAATTTTACGGCCTTTTTTGCTGGTCAGCCCTTTCGGCGTCGTATCCTTGGTGGCTTCTTCGACAATTGAATTCCATTCACCGCAGGTGTCACATTGGCCGCTCCATTTTGCTTGGCTCGCGCCACAATCCTGGCAGACATATACAACGCTCGATCGGGCCATGCTGGTTCCTAGTTTAATCCCACTTAAGACTAAAGCTGCGCGGTTGCTTGAAACGGGCCTTCAATCCGACCGTGAATAAATTGCGTTACAATATCATTGCCGGATTGTTCGATCTCTTCAGTTGGCCCTGCCCAAACAATTCTGCCATCATAAATCATCGCAATCTTGTCGGCAATTTTTCGGGCTGATTGCATATCATGGGTAATCGTCAAAGTCGTGGCACCGGTTTCCCCAACACAGTGGACGATCAGGTCGTTGATAATGTCGCCCATGATCGGATCAAGACCGGTGGTGGGCTCATCAAAGAAAATGATCTCGGGATCAGTCGCAATAGCGCGGGCCAGGCCAACCCGTTTTTTCATGCCGCCGGACAGTGAGTCTGGATAAAGATCAATGACCTCAGAGCCAAGCCCCACAAGGGCTAGCTTGGCAACAGCGATGTCACGGGCATCGCTTTTGGAGGTGCCCCTGGCCATTAGTCCGAAGGCGACATTTTCCCAGACAGACTGGCTATCGAACAAGGCAGCCATCTGAAACAGCATACCGATCTTGTCGTTAATTCTGTCGCGTTGACCTGTGCTGATACCGATGATGTTTTCACCGTCGATGGTAATGGTGCCGTTTTCGGGGGTGAGAATACCCAACAGGCATTTCAGCATGACCGATTTGCCGACCCCGGAACCGCCGATAACCACTACCGATTCGCCAGTGGCAATATCCAGGTTAAAGCCATCGAGAACCACTTTGGGACCGAATTGCTTGTGCACGTCGCGCATGCTGATTTTAAAGTCAGTCTCAGCCATCTATTGAAAAGAAAATTCCGGTTAATATGTAGTTGAAACACAAAATGAGTATCGAGGCAGAGACCACGGCGTTGGTCGTCGCCTGGCCAACACCTTGGGCGCCGCCCTTAGAATGGTAGCCGTGATAGCAGCCCATCAACGTAATGATAAAGCCGAACACCGCGGCTTTGACGAGGCCTGAAAAGACATCAATGAACTCGACAAAATCGTAGGTGTTTTGCAGATAATTCGCGGCATTAAAGCCCAGCTGATAGACACTCACCAGATAGCCGCCGAGGACGCCAATTATGTCAGCGATAAATACCAGTATCGGCATCATCGTGATGCCGGCAATAAATCGGGGGGCGACTAAATATTTATAGGGATTGGTCGACAGCGTCGTCAGTGCATCAACCTGCTCGGTCACCCGCATGGTGCCAAGCTCGGCGGCAATGGAAGCGGCGATCCGGCCTGAAACCATCAGACCCGCCAGCACCGGCCCCAATTCCCGGGTGATCGACAAGACCACAACATTAGGAATAGCGCTTTCAGCTGAGAAACGCGAGAAGCCGGTAAAGCTTTGTAAAGCCAAGACCATACCAGCGAATATCGCGGTCAGGCCAACTACCGGCAGAGAGAAATAGCCGATCTCGATCATTTGCTTGAGGATAATGCGCGGATAAAACGGTGGCTTTACTGAATGCAGCAGGGCGGTGCCGGTGAAAACGATCAGCCGCCCAATTGTCGCCAAAAAGGCAAAAGTAACGTTTCCGATGGGCTGGAGAAAATTCATATGCGGCTAGGCCTCATCCGAAATATAGTGGCGTTCAAAGCGCTGGCCGAGCCTGGTCAGTATTTCATAACCGATTGTACCGGCTTGGCTTGCAACTTGATCAACCGGATTATTGGGACCAATGAGATCAACCAAAGTACCTGTCGCCAAATTCGTGTCGGGAATATCGGTGACGTCAATTGTCGTTAAATCCATTGAAACCCGTCCTACCACTGGTACCTCGTCATCGCCGATATAGGCAGTCGCTGAATTGCTGAGGCTGCGCAAATATCCATCTGCGTAACCGATGCTTAAAGTTGCAATTTTTGCCGGTTTAGCCGCCTGATGAGTGGCACCATAACCAACGGTCTGAGGGGTGTCAACGGAACGTACTTGCAGGATTTTTGCTTGTAAACGAACGACTTGCGCCATTGGATTTGAGCGTCCAGGCATGGGATTAACACCATAAAGCGAGACCCCGGCGCGGCTGAGATCAAAATGAAAATCAGGCCCCAAATAGACACCGGAACTGGCAGCAAGACTGGCCTGATCTGCCGATATGAATGATCTTAATTTATTGAATAGAGCAAGTTGTTCCTGGTTCTTGGGATTTGCCGGCTCATCGGCGCAGGCGAGATGGCTCATTACCAAGTTAATGTTAAATCCTTTTAAGCGATCTCCTGCGCTTTCGCATTCCGCCGGAGTCAGGCCAAGCCGCGACATGCCGGTATCGATATGGAGCCCCGCCAAATGTTCAGCTTGCCCCTGCCACTCTTCGATTTGATCGATACTGTTAAGGATCGGTATCAGTTGGTAGGCGACAAGATCATCGGCAGTGCCAGGGAGAACACCATGAAAAATATGAATGCTGGCGTCAGGCAATATGCCCCGGAGTTCAATACCTTCTTCCAAGGTCGCGACGAAAAAACTCTCACAGCCTGCTTTTTTAAGCGCCTGTGCCGCCTCTTTGACGCCGAGGCCATAGGCATTGGCTTTAACCACGGCAGCGAGGTCGCCCGAGCCCAATTGGTTTTTTAAAATCTGGTAATTACGCGCGAGGGCCCCAAGATCGATTGTTAAGACAGCGCCAGCTTTGGACATCTCACCCATTTATGAGCCCCCCACCTTACTGCTCCCCCTCGTTGGGGGGAGGAAAATTAAATTGGAGTTAGCATAGTACCTCTTCCCCCCTTGAGGAGGAAGGTTGGGTTGAGAGGATAATAATATGAAACACCTGCCCATAGATCCACTCAGAATAACGGCTAGTAGGATTCGGTGTGTTGAGTATCGAGATCGCCAAAACGGGTGTACATACCGTTGAAATGCAGTTTGGCGGTGCCGGTGGGGCCGTGGCGTTGTTTGCCGATTATGACTTCAGCTTCAAATCGATTTTTCTCGCGACGCTCTTCCCAATCTGAGTACCTCGTCGCATATTTGTCAGCTGATTCTTCGGGCCGCTGAGATGGTTCACTGCGTTCATCGTAGTAGGCTTGGCGATAAATGAAAGATACCACGTCAGCGTCCTGCTCAATGGTGCCGGATTCACGCAGATCTGATAGCAGAGGGCGTTTATCTTCACGCTGCTCGACGGCACGTGAAAGCTGCGACAGTGCCAGCACCGGTACATCAAGTTCTTTAGCCAGCGTTTTGAGGCCACGGGTAATTTCACTGATTTCCTGAACCCGGTTGTCGGTGCGGGAAGAGCCTTCCATTAATTGCAGATAATCGACGACAATCAGGCCGAGGCCTTCGTTGCGCTTGAGCCGCCGGGCCCGGGTGCGCAGCATACTCACCGACATTGCGGGCGTATCGTCAATATAAATCGGTAGCGTATGGAGTTGCTGTGAAGCTACAACAAGTTTATCAAACTCATCGTTGGTCAGCGTGCCACGGCGCATTTTATCCGACGCGATTTCAGCTTGTTCAGACAAAATTCGTGCCGCCAATTGCTCAGCTGACATTTCCAGTGAGAAAAAGCCGACGACGGCACCGTCGGTTACTTTTTGATTACCTTGCTCATCTGTCTCGACTCTGTAGTCATAGGCAGCATTAAAAGCGATGTTGGTTGCGAGCGCGGTTTTCCCCATCGAGGGCCGGCCCGCCAGGATGATCAAATCCGAAGGATGCAGCCCACCCATGATCAAATCCAGGTCGCGCATACCTGTTGATACACCGCTGAGATGGCCATCTCGTTTATGGGCAATTTCGGCCATTTCAACCGCCGAAACGACAGAGGATTTAAAATCCTGGAAGCCACCTTCAATTTCGCCGGTGGTGGCGAGATCATAAAGCGTTTGTTCGGCATTTTCGATCTGCTTCATCGCATTATCGTCGACTTCAGGCGAATAAGCGCGGTTGACGACTTGTTCGCCTAGCTCAATAAGATGACGTTTTAAATGCAGATCGTAGATCAGGCGGCCATACTCGGCGGCGTTGATCACATTGACCATTGAACCGGCGATTTCAGCTAAATACCGGGTGCCACCTACATCGGCGAGGGCGTCATTTTGTTCAAAATATGTGCGCAAGGTGATCGGGTCGGCAATTTGACCGCGCTCAAGCAATTTGGATATTGCACCATAAATATTGCCGTGAATGGGTTCCGCGAAATGTTCCGGCTGCAAATAACCCGAGACGCGATCATAGGCATTGTTATTGGCGAATATTGCACCGAGCAGCGCTTTCTCCGCCTCGAAGTTATGGGGCGGTGAGCGAAAAGACGGCAGGCTCTGGTCGTCTTCCGGGAGAGCTTGTAAGTTGGTGGGATTTTGAATTGCGGTCGCCATGCCCAAGAAATTACTCTGAACCAAGAGGGAACGGAAGGCGGAAAGGATACACAGCCCTGTTGAACCTGGGGATAAGTGTCAAAAAAAGACTAATAAACTATCTTGACGCGCTTACCGGGAGGGCTCAGGCCGCACGATTATCATTAGCTATGGCCTCGCGGATTGCTGATTCATTTTTTGCCATGTAGTCGCGGGTCATCGGCACAACGCGCCGGTCCTTTACCATCTGAATTTGTAAGACGGTTGAATCCAAATGGCGGAACGAAACTTCACTGCAGGCCAGATAGTATTCCCACATACGACAGAAGGTCTCATCATAAATTTCTTTTACTTTATCCCGATTAGCCTGAAAGCCTTGCTGCCAGTGCTTTAGGGTTTCGGCATAATGTAGGCCAAGGAATTCAACATCAGTTACCACCATGCCGGTGTTTTCAATTGCCGGCATAATTTCGGAGAGCGACGGAATATAGCCGCCTGGAAAAATATATTTGCGTATCCACGGGTCGGTTACCGTGGGATGTCCGATGCGGCCGATGGTATGAAGCAAGGCAACTCCATCTTGGGCCAGGCAGTCATGAATTTTGCTGAAGTAAGTTTTGAAGTGATTGACACCGACATGTTCGAACATACCAACCGAAACAATACGGTCATAAGTATCTTCCAGATTGCGGTAATCGCGAAGGTAAAATTTTGCCTTATTATCCAGATTTTCCGATTTCGCCAGTTGATTCGATTCTTTCAATTGTTCTTCAGATAGTGTGATGCCGTCTACTTTGGCGCCAAAATGACGGGCAATATACAATCCCATGCCACCCCATCCCGAGCCGATATCTAGTACTCTGTGGTCGCCTTGCAGCAAAAGTTTAGCGGCGATATGGTTCTTCTTATCGGTTTGTGCCGTGTCCAGATCATTTTCCGGCTGCTCGAAATAAGCGCAGGAGTATTGCCGGTCACGATCAAGAAACAATTCATATAGTTCACCAGATAAATCGTAATGGTGGGCAACGTTGTGACGCGATTTTCGCGCTGGATTAAATTGCTGAAAGCGCTTTCGCAGCGCATCGATTTGATCAAACAAGCGATGGAGCCAATGGTAGTCATCCTGTTCGACATTTAACGCCAAGAGCTGAATGAAATCATAAATCGTGCCGTTTTCAACCGATACGCGGCCTTCCATATAGCCTTTGCCGAGGGCCATGCTGGGTGATAATGCGAGCCAGCGGGCATACTGTTTGTCATGGAATCGGACACATACTTCGCTTGGAGCCAGTTCGCTGCTCTCGCCGTTGAAGCGGTAAATTTTGCCGTCGGCATTAACTACTTTTAAGCTGCCGAACTTTATCATATGACTGAGAATAGGCTGTAACACGTACATCATTTCCCCCAATCTGCGGCCCCGCATATTGATATTTTGGCCGCGCTATGTTTTTTGAGCCATTATTTCCCAATACTTCAAATTTGAATACTGTTTAAAGTTTATCATAGCTCCCTTATCCCGTGAAGTGTGGATGTTGTTATCTCGGCATATAATAGTACTCATTCGCAATCATAAAAAACGGCGCATCCCATGACAGGACGCACCGTTTTTTGGAAAATTTATTTGGTGGGCGTTTATTCTTCTTCTTCGCCGGCTTCTTCCACCGAATCATCTTCGCTGGCATCACCAGTAGTCTCATCAGATGCTTCGTCCGAATCCGCGGTTGTGGCAGCTGCAGCTTCCTGTTTAGAGGCCTCATCTTGATCCGGCATATTTACTTCTTCGGCATCCAACTCTTCGACCAATTCTTCAACTGCACCTGAATCCTCATCACCGGAAACGATAGCTTCACCGGTACGATCTTGAATGCTGGCTTCCTCTTCAGAGCGGGCAACGTTGACGACAACCGCAACACTGACTTCCGGGTGGAGGGCAACCTGAACTGGATGGAGACCAACTGCTTTGATCGGATTTTCAAGCTTGATTTGATGGCGGTCGACAGAAAAACCTGCCTCGCTAACACCAGTGGCAATATCGCGGGCGCTGACCGAGCCATAAAGCTGACCGGCATCTCCGGCTTGGCGCACCATGGTAACTTTTTGACCGTCAAGTTTTTTACCGACTTTTTCCGCTTCGGATTTGAGCTCGAGGTTATTAGCCTCTAATTGAGCGCGCCGACTTTCAAAATGCTCTTTGTTTTCGTTGGTTGCGGTTACAGCCTTTTTTTGCGGCAACAAGAAGTTGCGCGCAAAGCCTGGCTTGACGCTGACGACATCACCCATTTGACCGAGCTTCTCAATTCTTTCTAACAGAATAACTTCCATTATACTCTACCTTCATCTCTCAAATACGGTTCTCATGCCGAAGCAAATGTTATCCCTGCTATTGCAGTTACATTAATAAACGGCAGAAAACGTGAAATTTCACCAACCCCCTTTAGCCATTGGGGTTTAAGGCCGGGAACCTACTATTGTAGAGCCAGGATGGCAACCAAAAAGACGCTCAATCCAGACAACGAAGAGAACTCGCATTAACTCAAAAGATAGCAAAAATATTTGGCGCGATTATCAAAGATTTTTACCAAACCTCCTTTTAATATTGGCCCCAGAAAAAGGAGTTTCGGATGAAAATAAAAATTAACGGTAAACCCTATTTGGTGCCTCAAAGTCTGCGGAATGTGCCGTTACTGGACTTCATCCGCGACGTTGCGGGCTTAAAGGGTACTAAATTCGGTTGCGGTAAAGGGCTATGCGGAGCTTGCACAGTTCATATCGACGGTGTGGCCTCTCGTTCATGTCAGGAAACAACTCAAGAAGTTGCGCATCAACGGATAACGACTATCGAGGGGCTGGCGGGCTCGGCATCGCCCAAGCAACTTCATTCAGTCCAGGAAGCTTGGATTGAAGAATCTGTGCCGCAATGCGGCTATTGCCAGCCCGGGCAAATTATGACGGCAGCAGCGTTTCTCAAGAATAACCCGACGCCTTCTGAAGAAGATATCCGTGATGCAATGGATGGCAATCTTTGTCGTTGTGGCACCTACCCGCGCATTCATAAAGCAATTCTTCGTGCCGCAAAGGAGAGATATAATGCAAATCGTTAAAGCCACTTCACTCAATCGTCGGCAATTTTTAATCCGCACTGGCTGGATAGCTACGGGTGTGACCATGTTAGCCTCTTGTAGTCCGGTTTATTCCCTTTTGCCGGCTTTGCCATCGACAAATGACCCGGAATGGGCCGATGCCATAACTTGGGTTCAGGCAATGCCAGATGGTCGAATTCGTTTTTACTGTCCTCGTATGGAAATGGGCCAAGGCGCGTCAGTCGGGCTCAGCCAGGTGGTTGCTGAGGAACTAAATGTCGGGCCAAATGATATTGAATGCATTCATCCAAATACGGCGCAAATACCGCGTTTCAAAATGACAGTTGGCAGTCAAAGTATCGCCAGTTTTTTCAGTCCGGTTTCGCGTACAAGTGCCCATCTTAGAGAGGCTTTACGCCAGAAGGCAGCCGACAAAACAGGCGTCGATTTAAGACATATTAAAGACGATCAGGGGGGCTTTCGGCTATCGACTGGGCGGAAACTGAAGTACCGCGAATTGGTGGTTGACAAGCCGATAATTGTAAGCGAAGAAGAATCGGTAAATCGAGAAAA
>JABIIH010000106.1 GCA_018649245.1 Rhodospirillaceae bacterium
TCAAGCGTGATGGTGCCGATAATATCTTCCGCTTCCTGGCTATTTTCTTCGCTGCCCGTGCGGGTGTAAATCGTCTCAAATTCCGTCATGTCGAGAATGCGGGATTCAACCTCGCGCATGATCGCATCTTTTTCATGGATCGAAAGATTGCCCCGTGCGCGCACCTGCAATTTGGCAATTTCAGGTTCAACACTAGGGAAAAACTCAATTCCCTTACCGAAAGTGCCATAGATAACCTGAACCGCGATCAACACTGCGAAGGCGGCCATGACAATTTTAGCTGGATGACGCAGCACCGGTTTCAACACGTTTAAGTAACGCCCGACAAAGCCTTCAACATTATCGAGGTCTCCGGATTCACCGGCCAAGGTAGCCTTCAGAGATTTATCATCGACCGAACCAGGCTTGCCGAAAATAGAACCCAATGTCGGCACGAATATGAGCGCCATCAAAAGTGACGCTGCCAAGGTTAAAATAAGTGTCAGCGGCAGAAACTTCATAAACTCACCAATTACACCCGGCCAGAACAGTAACGGCAAAAAAGCCGCCAAAGTTGTCGCCGTCGAAGCGATGATCGGCCAGGCCATACGCTTTGCCGCCATACCATAAGCAAGACTGCGCGGCTCTCCTTCAATCATTTTCCGGTCGGCATATTCTGTCACCACAATGGCGCCATCAACCAGCATGCCAACCGCCAAAATCAAGGCAAACAACACAACCATATTCATCGTCAGACCGAGGGCGGATAAAGCGAGAATCGCGATCAGGAAAGACCCTGGTATGGCAACACCGACTAGACCTGCGGTTCGCAAACCTAATACGGCAACCACAACAATCATCACCAGGATGATCGCACTGGCGACATTATTCTGCAGATCCTTAAG
This sequence comes from Rhodospirillaceae bacterium, assembly GCA_018649245.1. Taxonomy (GTDB): domain Bacteria; phylum Pseudomonadota; class Alphaproteobacteria; order Rhodospirillales; family UBA2165; genus TMED23. Next base: position 885 of record JABIIH010000106.1, read on the forward strand.
CATACTCTTAATGTTGTCGGACTTATCTTGCGAAAAACTAACTTCAACAGCGTGCTGCAACGGCGCCGACCAATTGCGGCGCTCGGCTTCGACGACCGCCCGGACACTGGCGATGGTATCGATAATATTTTCACCTGTCCGTTTGGAGACTTCCAGCGCAACAGCACCTTTGCCGCTAACCCGGGCAAAGCCTTTTGGGTCTTTGAAAGTTTTGCGGACTTCTGCGACATCTCTGACGCGAACAGTAGAATCACCATCAACGACGACCGGCATGTTCATGATATCTGTAACGTTTTCAAATATGCCAGGTACCTTGATGGAAAAGCGCCCTTTGCCGGTATCCTGAACTCCGGCCGCGACCAGTAAATTATTAGAATTCATCACGGCAGTTACAGCACCCGCTTGGATGCCATAGCTTTCAAGCTTAACCGGATCAATAATGACTTCGACCATTTCATCACGATCACCGGCAATTTCGGCTTTGAGAATGCTTGGTATTCCTTCGATGGCATCCTGCAATTCATTGGCGAGACCTATCAGTTTCCGCTCTGGCAGATCGCCAGAAAGAATAACGACAACAACAGGAAAGAGACTAAAATTAACTTCATGCACTGTCGGCTCATCGGCTTCTGCCGGCAATTCCGGTATTGCGAGATCCAGTTTTTCACGCACATCGTCCATAGCTTTATCGGCATCAAATCCAGCATCAAATTCAAGCGTCACGTTGGCGCCGCCTTCATAACCGGTCGAGCGCATTTCCTTGACGCCTTCAATGACGCGAAGTTCCTGCTCGATGGGTCGCACGATCAGGCGTTCAGCGTCCTCGGGCGATACTCCATCTAGCGGCGCATTGACGTAGATGATGGGGATATTAATGTCTGGCTCAGATTCTTTCGGGATACCGATATAGGAAATTGTCCCCGAAATTAATATCAGAATGAGCGCAGAAATAATCATCCGCGCATGGCTGATGGCAGCTTCAATGAGTGTCGCGGTCATAGCTATTTACCTTTAAGAGCGGAAACAGCAGGTGAACTGGTTGGCACCGGCTCAACTTTTTGGCCGACTTTAACAAATTCCTGACCGATACTGATAATCGTCAAAAGTTCCGGTAATCCGCCAAGCCACATGCCTTCAGGCGTATCGGCGACCAGTTGAATTTCATGAAACTGTACAATGCCATTATTATTGACTGATTTAACGCCAACCAAACCATCCTTGGATAGCGTCAACACGGCTGGTGACACACGGTGGGCTCTAACTTCACCCAAAGAAAGTCTAAGTTCAGCCGTCAACCCGGAGACAATTGAGTGATCGAGATTGGCTGTCTCCATTTCAACTTTAAATGTTCTGGTCGCTGTAATTGCTTCAGCTGAAACAAAGCGAACCATGCCATTGATTACTCGGCCATCAATTAAACGCGCATTGGCCGGCAGGCCTGATTGAACATAGCCGATCTGAGCTTCCGGAATATTTGCTACCACCAAAATTGGCGAAAGATCAACTATGGTCGCCACTGGATTGCCGATCTTAACATAATCGCCGATTTCGACCGGTCGCAGTTCCAGCACGCCGCCAAAAGAAGCCCGAATTACGGTGCGGTTCAGATCAAGTTTCGCTTTTGCCAATTCGGCCTTAGCGGATTCCAAAAGAGCTTGCGTGCCGGCTAATTTTACTTTCGAACGAAAATTCCGCGCCGAAAGTTCTTTGTCGGCTTGAAATTCAATTTGGCGCTGGCGCAATTTCGCTTTCGCCTCTGCCAGACGGGCCGGTCGATCATCGACCTCCAGCTGGACAATCACATCACCTTTTTTAACCCGGTCGCCCTTCTTGGCCTTGATCGCAATAATCCGCCCGGCAGTTTCTGCTTTTAGGCTAACCCGACGTGAAGCTTCTGTTTTACCTAGGATGACCAGCTCATTAACTTTGCTTAGTGCAGCAGATGTCCTTACTTTAACGCGCGGCAGGGCAGCCTTCTTCTTTACCGCGGTTGCATCATTAGCTGGTTTGGCAGCCTTTTCTTCCTTGCCGCCAAACTGACCGGATAACACCCAACCAACTGCGATTACCGCTACGCCGGCGGCAATCAAATATGATTTCTTCATGCGGCGTCTCCGATATCTCTTTCTTCTTCGTTAACCAGCAAAAGGTCCTTGTTCTCTTCCAGGTAGTTAGCAGCAGCTTGATATATCGCAAGGCCTAGGCCGCGGACAAATTGTCGGCCATAAGGCTGGTTTGTCGGATCAATCTCTTCAATACACGTGCAGCCGTCGCGAAAATGTTCAATATAGGATTCGATTACTCGTTCACGATGGGCCGGGCTTAATAAGTGCCCAAAGAACATCATGACAATACTTTCCGAGCGTGTTTTATCGCGCGCTGGTTCTTCGCTAAGATCAGTTTTCAGCTTGGTTAAACCAGTATTGGTCAGGCTATAGACTTTTTTTGCCGGCCGTCCTTCCTGTTCTATTTCGATACAGGTTACCAGATCTTCCGCTAACAGCTTGTTCAGTGCCGGATAGATCGAGCCATAACCTGCATCATAGAAATGGCTAAAAGAACCTTCCTCGAACATTTTCTTTATTTCATACCCCGAAGCATCGCCAATACTGAGCGCCCCGAGACAAAGCGATTTGATATCCATGTCTGATCTACTGTTTATATTATTTCGATATATATAAAGTTGATATATATCACTTTGATATACAGTCAAGTAGTTACATACCACAATGCGTAAAAAGCCCCACCGTCAAACGACGATGAGGCTTATAATTGGCTAAATAGTAGGCTTTTTAGATATTGAGCAACTTAGCGGCGTTGCCGCCACAAATCGCTGAGCAATCGTGTTCAGTCAGCCCCTCCACTCGATTTACCAAGCCAACCGGGTCACTTTCACCCATATCATAAGGATAATCGGTGCCAAGCAAAATATGATCAGCGCCATATTTCTTGATCAGATATTCGAGTTGGTCGGGCTCAAACACCATGGTGTCGAAATAAAACCGCTTGAGGTAGTCACTCGGCAGATCGGGCAAACCTTCGCGCACATCTTTCCGCGCCCGGTAGGCATGATCCATACGGCCTGAATAAGCCGGCAGATAGCCGCCGCCATGCGCGACCACAACTTTAAGCCCGGGATGGCGTTCCATCACCCCGTCAAATATAAGCCTGGAGATCGCCAAGGTTGCTTCAATCGGATGGCCAATGAGATTAATGAAATAATGGTCGGCCAAACGATCCGGATGGGTAAACCCGGCCGTGTGAATAAAGACGACAATATCCAGCTCCTCGGCTTTGGCCCAAAATGGCGCCAGCCTGGGCGACGATAAATCCTCGCCCGCCACCTGGCTGTTGATCTCAATGCCTTTGAAACCAAGCTCATTGATACAGCGCTCCAGCTCGGCAATTGCCATCTCGGTATTTTGCAGTGGTACAGTACCGAGGCCCACCAAACGATCCGGCTTGGCACCAACAGCCTCTGCGAGATCATCATTGATGGTCTTGGAAACCTCACGGCCCACTTCAGCTTCAGCCCAATAATAATATTGATAGGGTGAGATCGAAACCGCCTGGATATCAACACCCATCTTATCCATATCGGCAATACGCTCATCCAGCGATTCCATTTTTGGCTTGATATTGATCAGTTGCTGGCGATTGACTTCTTTGGTTAGTTCGCTGCCAAAGGAAAGCGCGGCAAAACCAACCCGCTCCGCTTCGGCTTTCATCATTTCCGCTGCTGCCGCGCATTCGCGGTGACAGTGAATATCGACAATTCTGGAGGTTGAGCCGTTCGAAACAACCCGTCCGGACGGTTGATCATCCGCCGGCGCATGATGGGCACATTTAAAAAACATTTGAAATTTTCTCCCCTAATATTAATTATTTCTGATAGCCGCCAGACCACCATTTTTGTGGCGTGTCGCGCTCGCCATACCCCAATTTAACATCCAGCCAAAGCATCACTCGGCGCAGTTTAGTTCCGGCCAGCCAGCGGGCTGCCCGCATATACCATTTGGAGAAATCCTTATTGTAGGGGCAAATCCGCATGCAGATGGCGCAATCGGTTTTGAGCGCAGTCCAGTAGCCAAAACATTTTTCACAATCTGTCGTCCATTTAACAACGTGATCGAGGCTGGATTGATTGTGGCCGGTATCGGTCGGCGGGCCGTCAGTTATGGCATCAACCGGACAAGCATCATAACAGCGCCGGCAAATATCGCAGAACTCGGTAACCCCAAATTTTTCCGGCTTGTCGTGAACCAGCGGCATATTGGTGAATATTTTTGAAACCCTAACTCTAGGCCCGAACTCCTTGGTGATCAGCATATTGTGGCGGCCATATTCACCGAGCCCGGCCTTGATCGCTTGGGGGATCGTCAACGAGGTATCGTTCATCGAGCCAACCGCCTCATAGCCCAAATTGCGGATATATTGGGCTATATGCATGACGATGGCAGCTTCAGTGGAATAGCCCTTGCCGACTGCTGTGCTCGCCAGTGCCGACGGCATCGATTTGATAATGTCATATTCCATCGCATGGCCGACCATAATAACGCTGGTCAGACCTTCCGGCAGTTCGACCGGAGATTCCTGCTTGGTTTTAATATTGAATTTGGAGGTATAGACCCAACGCTCATCGAATTCAGTAATACCAACCAGATCAGCGCCAAAATATTTAGATATTTGTTTAATCTCTCGAGACATTTCCGCCGGGTCATCGACCTCCACTTTATTGGGGTCAGGTGGATGAAAGGCCCGGATATCATCGGTGAAGCCCTCACGCAGGCCGTCCGAGAAGCCGCGTTCCATAATTGAGGACGCCATCACCCAGGAGGCATTACGCAAAGCGAAATCCCGCTGCCGGAAACCATCGCCTTTGCGTGGCTTGGGTTTGCGGTGGCCATGCCAAAACTCTAAGGCCGCCTTGGTGGCAATCTTTTCATCCCATTGCGAGCGCGAAAACATATCATTGCGCTGCTCGAAGCGCTCAAAGTCATCACTTACCTGAATGCCGGCTTGGCTATCGCTTTCCTTAAAGGCATCCCAGTCTTGCGTTTTTTCCGGCCTGATATTAGCCGGCCAGCCGGTGGGTTCGGTGTCACTCATAAATTGAAGTTCCATTGGTCAATATTTGACGAGACCATATCATTGGATTTCGAAGAAATAAAACCGTCTGCGTGATCGAATTTTTATCCCTTATTATTTATCCCAGATACCTTTGGTTTTGTCTTCACCAGCAACTTCAGCCATTTCAAGAGGTGGTGTGGGATTATAATGATCTGGTTTTGCGCCACCTGCTGCAACTCGGGCAAGCGCCTCCGCCGGTGTTTCCAACAGCTCTTTTGCCTTGAGCGCCGCTTTGCGATCAACTTCAACGGGGTCATTGGAATTTGGCGGCGGCATATCACTGGCATGATAGTAAGCCATTTTTTGCTCCGCCGGATCGATCTTGTGATCAAGGTTTAGATCACGTTGGTTAACACCTTTGCGTGGCAACACCGCATGACCATCGACGATTTCCAAATCGAGCCACCATTTCTTCAGCGGATTACGAATGCCGTTGCCCAACCAATCATCGGCCCACACCGCAATCGGTATCAGGATGGGTTTCATAAAGCGGACATTGACACCTAACCAGGAGGCAATCCGGGTCATCAACGGTCCCTCCCAGGTCACGACCTTATTGAGCGGACAGGTTTTCATACAGCGGCCGCAAGCTAATCCTTTCGGATTGGTCAGGCGATAGCGGGTGCAGCGCTCAACATCCGGCTTCCACATTTCATAGCCATTGAACATCACTTTGTCGCCCCAGGAAATCGAGTCACACGGGCATTCACGTGCGCATTTCCAACAGCTTGAGCAGAATTTCTGCAAGCCAAAATCAATTGGTTTATCAACTTCAAGCGGCATATCGGTGGTCATCACGACGGTTTTAAGCCGTGGTCCAATAAATGGATTGAGCACGACCTCACCAATCCGGGATAGCTCACCCAATCCGGCCAGCATTACCAGGGGTGGATGCACGACATCGGAATCGGCGTTGGTCTGGGGCCGCGCCGGAAAGCCATTAGCGCGCAGATGTTCTGCCATTACACCGGCAATTTCGGCGCCCCGCATGTACGAGCGCATTGATTGAGCACCGGAAATAAAATCGTCACCCGATGCCCCTTCCATGGTTTCGTAGCCTTGGTCAATTAGCATGACGACGGCATATTTATGATTGTAGGGAATTTCGGAGCCATCTTTGCGATGGGAGTACCAGGCATAATCTGGCATTTCACAGATGCCGGTGATCTCGGAGCCTAACAAATAAGACAATGATTTCAGCGCTTTGGCATTTTTTACGGGATCGCTATTTTCAGCCGCCGGAGCTCCGGTTAACTCACCATCTTGTTCCGGCACCATGCGTCTGATGAGGCTGACCATGGCTTGCGCAAAGGGATGCTTGAATGAAAATCGCCCCCGCTCGATGCGTGACTTTTCACCGAGATCACCAAATTCCGAGCGGGCAAAAAATTCAGCACGCTTCGGTACGCGCGGCACCTCTTCATCAATAATGAGCGTTGTCGGACGCTCGACACGATCAACCTGTTCCATCGGATAGGCGCTGAGATGGGTCGCCCGTTTGTCGCGCCGGTTCCATTCAATCCCGGGTACGGCACTACCGAGCCCTAGCCAATAGCCGAGCCCTTTGCCATTCTTTGCTGATTGCGCCAAAGGTTTATCTACATTTAGCGGATAATCCGTCGTCACTGCAGCAATCGCAAATTCATCGCCGAGATAGGGATTTATCAAGTTGACGCCATCACGAATAGTGAGACCAGCTAAGACAGATAGCCGATTGATATCAACCTCTCCCGTTTCGTGATCATGGGCTTTCGCTTCAAAGCCCATCCATTGGATATGCTCGGATACAGCGATGGCTATTTCGAAGGCGCGAAGTTCGGCAACGGCATTTTCATGCCCCTTGACCCAATCATGGGCGATATTGTCAGCTTCCGGCGTGCGGCCATGACGCACCATAATGACCACGGCATGGCTATGCGGCTCTGCCGTTGCGCTCTCATACCAGGCGGTCTCGACCATCTCGCAGATACCGACTTGAGCGGCGTCGAGAAAATAGGCTGCACCCTTGATATCTTTGGTCCGGATTGCCAGATCATCCGGCACCGGCGCTTTGTTGGGGCGCGGCTCAACAACACCTAATTCACGATAGATCGATTGATATTTTTCGACGGCGTTCGAAAAGGTATTGGCATTCGAGGTATCACGAGCTGCCGGTCGGCCAACTTTGGGCGTAGCTGTCTTGTCCTGCCCCCCTATAACTGAGCCACTTGTGGTATGAATATTTTAGTTATTTTGGGAGGTAATAATGACAAGGAAGCGATTTTCAGAAGAAGACATACTGGGAATATTACGCCAGATAGAATTAGA
>JABIIH010000105.1 GCA_018649245.1 Rhodospirillaceae bacterium
AATCTACGAGCGGTTTTGGCAGCCCTTATGCCGAGCCGTGCTTAACACCGATGCCAGCCAAGGCTCAGCCGCCTTAATTTGGACCATGCTGTCGCAAACTTTATTAAAAGGCCGGGAGGCCAGCCGCCCGCTGCTAGCGAAAGACGGCCTGTCGACAGCCCTGGTCGATCCGGCTGTTGACTATCTCACCGCCCATGAAGCGGCTCCGCAATATTCGACGCGGCTCAAGGCAATTGACAGCTCTGGTGACCGGGTTCACTCGATCACGCTTGATGACCGGGAAATTACTCTTGGTCCGGAAGACCAGCTTATCTTGGCGCTACCACCACATGAAATTTCCACGCTGTTGCCCAAAATCACCCTGCCGACTGAAACACACGCCATTGTTAATATTCACTACCGGCTTGATGATGCGCCGAGCTTACCCAATAACGCCGCTTTTATCGGTCTGGTTGGCAGCACCGCCCAATGGTTGTTCAAACGCGGTGACGTGTTTTCCGTAACCGTCAGTGCCGCCGATGAATTAGCTGAAAAACCAAGCGAGAAAATCGCCGAAATTATCTGGCGGGAGATCGCCAAAGTGATTGGCCGCGACGGTAACACCATCCCGCCAGTCCGCGTCATCAAAGAACAGCGCGCGACAATTGCCCAAACGCCGGCGCAAAATCGACAGCGCCCAGATTCGTCAACAAATTGGCAAAATCTCTATCTCGCCGGTGATTGGACCAATACAGGGTTACCTGCAACCATTGAAAGCGCTGTCTATTCTGGTCAAAAAACCGCGGATTTACTCAAAAAATAACGGATTCTGTTAAGTATTCGGTAAGCATCTGCCGAATAATCTTTTGATTGTGTGTACTTATCCGACTGTTTGGAATTAGAATAGCCGGGGGTAAACCCTTTTGGTTTAACATTTAGCTCAGGAGACAGAGGGAGAATTATGGGAAATCCACTCGATTCATTAACTGGCACAGTTGTCTGTGGCCTTATTTTAACCGTCGTGATGGTCATCTTGACCAACGCGATAGCATCATAAATAGCGAAGAGGAGGTCTTATCATGGAATTTGGCATGGAATATTGGACGTTCATCGTTCGTTGGCTGCATGTTATTAGCGGCGTGATGTGGGTTGGTCTGTTGTGGTACTTCAATTTTGTTCAAACACCAACAGTACCGACAATCCCGGATGAACTTAAACCCGCGATACCAAAACATATTATGCCCGTGGCATTGTTCTATTTCCGCTGGGCAGCACTTTCGACCATAATTTTTGGATTGCTGTTGGCTTGGATGAACGGTTACTTTGCCGACTCATTGTCACTCGGTTTGACCAGTGGTGCGGCTCGTGATGCATCTATCGGCTTCGGCATGTGGATGGGTATCATCATGGCTTTCAACGTCTGGTTCATCATTTGGCCGAACCAGCAAAAAGTCATCGGCTTGGTTGAAGCCAGTGATGAAGAAAAACCCAAAGCTGCACGCGCGGCCGCTTTGGCGTCACGGACCAACACGATGCTGTCGATCCCGATGCTGTATGCAATGGTATCGGCACAAAACCTATACTAGCTATTTAGTATAATAGCGAAACAAAGAACGGGGTCGCTGCGGCGGCTCCGTTTTTTTGTGTCGAATAGTCTGTGACCCCCATCATAGCGAAAATTCGGCGCACCCCTTAAGCTCCTGAAAATTACAAATCCAGTGGCGGAGAATTCAATTGAGTGTTTCAGGCGCACTATCAACAGCAATCAGCGGCCTTCATGCCAGTTCGGTTCAGTTTCGAACGGCTGCCAACAATATCGTCAACGCCAATACGCCCAACTATGAAGCCAAGGAAGTCCGCACTCTCAGCCAGATCGCCGGATCGGATCAAGGTAATACCGGTGGCGTTACCACAACCATCGTTGATGGCGGTGATGTTAGTCTGGTCTCCGAATACATCAACATGACCCAGGCTAAACTCTCCTATACCGCCAATGGCAAAGTGATTGCCACCACCGAAGAGTTGGTCGGCTCACTACTCGATATCACCAGTTAGACCTCTTCTTTTTTAGCCAAATTGCTTGCAATCAACCGCTTAATTATTGATCATCCGATCATTAGTTGGGAGGGATTTAATGCACGAAATTTTTATTGAAACGGAAGAACAGCGCGCCATTCTCGAAACCGTAAGGCG
>JABIIH010000184.1 GCA_018649245.1 Rhodospirillaceae bacterium
ATGGTGTTCCAAAGGAGCATTTTGGGCTATTTTTAAAGGAATGTGAGTGGCGATTTAACAACCCCAAGCCACAGGATCAATTAAGACAAGTAAAACAGTGGGTTAAACAGTATTTGAACTAGTTAGCTGGGTCAGCCCCTAAAAAAATATACGGTATTTTTTCCCGGTAGTGCAAATTTTATTTTTAAAAACAAAGTGTAATGTGAATATTCCTCTATGCTGGGGATTCTCTACAACTGTTTATGCCTCTTTGTCTCAATCGGACAGGCCACCAGGTGAAAATCATCTGCGGGGCCGATTGGCTCCAATTTAGGCGCGTCAAAGGCGCAAGAATCAGCCATTTTTGGACATCTAGGGTGATAACAGCATCCGTTCGGAGGTGACAGTGGGCTGGCTGTCTCACCTTGAATGGATACGCCTTTTTGGCGTTTTCCTTTTCCGACAGTGGGTGCGGCTAATATCAATGCTTGCGTGTAAGGATGACCCGGATTGTCGAATATTTGCGCCGAATCTCCTGATTCGATAATTTGCCCCAAATACATAACAATTACCCGATCAGCGATATGAGCCACCGAAGCCAAATCATGGCTGATAAACAGATAAGTTAATTCCTGCTCCTTTTTCAATTTCATCAGCAAATTTAAAATCTGACTTTGGATCGAAACGTCGAGCGCGGAAAGTGGCTCATCGGCGATTATGAGCTCAGGCTCAGCGATAATGGCGCGCGCAATGGCGATACGCTGGCGTTGTCCGCCGCTGAATTGATGCGGGTAGCGTGCCGCATCACTTTGTTGCAATCCTACGAGTTCAAGCATCTCGGAAACTTTACTTTGGCGTTCGGCACGCGTGCCAAATTTATCAATAACCAAAGGTTCAGCGATGATATCGCCGATTGTTAACCGGGGATTGAGTGAGGCATAGGGATCCTGAAAAATCATTTGGATTTTCTTGTTCAAATGTTCTTTTTGGTAGCTAATTTCGCCAGCATCTGCCTGATAGAGCTGGGTGATCACCCGGGCAAGAGTAGATTTGCCGCAACCCGACTCACCAACGACTGCCAATGTTTCGCCTTTTCTAATTTTGAGTGAGATGTCATTGAGCGCATGTACGGTGCCGCGTGAACGACCAAAAAGACCGGGGGACCGTAATTTAAAGTGTTTAACGAGATTATTGATCTCTAAGAGGGGTTCAGCAGTGCTCATGTGAGGTGGTCCAATTTAATACAAGCGGCTCGTTGACCTGCGGTATTTTCGAAAACCGGTATTTCTCCGAGACAATCATCGCCGGCCTCGGCACAGCGTGGCGCGAACCGGCAACCATCAAGCTGGTCATAACGGCCAGGCACACTGCCCTCAATCACCGGCAATATCTGGCCGCGCAGCTCGGGTCTCGGCAGCGTTGATAGCAGGCCTTTGGTATAGGGATGTTGGGGCGTGTTAAAAATCTGTGAGGCTGGGGCGAATTCCATCAGGCGACCGCCATACATCACCAAAACATCATCGGCGATTTCTGAAACCACCCCCAAATTGTGGCTGATAAATAGGATCGCCATATTAAATTCTGTTTGAAGATCAATCAGCAGATCGAGGATTTGCGCCTGCACGGTGGTATCGAGCGCAGTTGTTGCTTCATCAGCGATCAGTATTTCGGGCTCACACATCAGCGCCATCGCAATCACCGCGCGTTGCCGCATACCGCCTGAAAGATTATGAGGGTAATCGAGTGCGCGGGCCGCCGCGTCAGGTATGCCAACGCGGTCCAGCATCTCAACCGCTTTTTGATGCGCCTGCGCCGGCGAAATTTCGGTGTGAATGAGCAAGGCTTCGGCAATTTGTGCCCCAACGGTCAAAACCGGATTTAGGGCCGTCATCGGCTCTTGAAAAATCATCGAAATTTTACGACCGCGAATGGCCCGCATTTTATCGTCAGGCAAGGTGAGCACGTTTTCACCATTAAAATTTATCTCGCCTTTTGAAATGATGCCGGGCTTAGGGATCAAGCGTAATAGTGAGAGAGCGGTAAGAGATTTGCCGCTACCACTTTCACCGACGAGACCTACGGTTTTGCCGGCTTCCAGCGAAAAGGAAAAATCCGATACCGCTCGAAACTGGCCATTATTTAAAGGAAAGCTAACTTCCAAATTCTTCACTTCAAGCAGAGGAGCATTAGTCATCTTTGGTTTCCGCTTTGAGGTGGAGAGGATTGATATGCTCATGGGCGAGATCAGGTTCGCCGCAATGTTCGAGAATAGCCTCACGGACCCGGTTGCGGAGCTCCAGCGCCGCCTGCCAGTCTTGATCAACATGGTCTGCGGAAATGGCAGGTAATATCTTGACATGAATGTTCCCTGGGCGTGGGAAACCGGTGTTGTCTCGCAATACTGCCCGCGCACCCCGTATGGCAATCGGGACGATTGCCGCCTCACTGGCAAGTGCCGTGGTGAAAGTTCCCATCTGAAACGGTAATAATCCGGTCATGCGGGTAAACGTGCCTTCTGGAAAATAAACCAATTTCCGATCCTGCTTAATGGCCGTGATAACCTCATCCTCTTCGTCGGTACTTTGAGATTTTTTAAAGCGCTCAACAAATAAAGTACCTAATCTACTCAAGAACATCCGTGAGACAAAATTGCCCGCCAATTCTGATTTTGCGACAAAGTTTGGCTGGCCGGGTAAGGCTGAGAGCAGCACCGGCCCATCAATATAACTTGCATGGTTGGCGGCAAAGAGGAAGCGTTGAGTTTGGGGAATATTTCCATACCCATCGATCGAAATTTTAATGCCACCGAGCTGCCACAATATCCTAAGCACCAAACGCACAATCGCAAACCGTAGTTTTTTAAACGGCAATACCGCCACTATGATCCAGGTGAGAGGCGCCGCAACCGCCATCAGCAAATACATGTAAATCGCATAACTCCAGGCAGTTATAGAGCGGAGAAGTCTTTGGAGGCTTGGTCGAATACCGGACAAAGCCATGCGATAAATCTGCCATTTTACTGAGAGGCGGGATTGTCCGGCGAGGGTACCTTGTTCGAACATTGCGCGGGCGGATTGCCGCCTTATTTTTCCGCTCGATGTTTTGGGCACGCTGCGCGGCGGCACCAGTTCAATGGCATCCGGCGCCGTGCCGGTCAGATCGAGAGAAATCGATCTGATATCTGCAAGTATTTTTTCCTGGGCTTCTTGATTGCGCCGCCGGCTTTCCGCCATTACCACCAGGCGTTCGGTGCCGGTCGCCGGGTCCGGGCTGCCGAAGACCGCGACATTGCCTTTCTGGATACCATCAAGATTGCCGACCGCTTCTTCGAGTTCTGCTGGGAAGATGTTGCGACCGGCCCGGATGATCAGGTCTTTTTGACGACCGGTAATAAATATTTCACCATCCGCCATATAGCCGAGATCACCGGCATTACGCCACTCTCCATCAAGCAAGGCTTTAGTAGCTTCCGGATTGCGAAAATATCCGGCACTGGCGGAAGGACCTTGAAATTGCACTACTCCTTCGATGCGTTCCGGCAGTTCGTGGCCGCTTGGGCCAATAACTCTGATCTGATGGCCGGGCAGGGCGCTGCCGGAAGAGGGCACTTCGATCACATCATCAAAGTTTTCAGCTACGACAGCGCGGCCGGTTTTCATGAAAGTTTCCCGTTCGATATTGTCAATCCACGGGCCACGTTCCAGCGGTGGAAAAGCGAGGCCAACCGAGTTTTCAGCCAAGCCATAGACCGGCGTCATCGCTTCAGCGCGAAATCCATATTTGGCAAAGCGCTCGCTGAATTGAGCAATTGTTTTCGGGCTTACCGCTTCGGCCCCATTAAAGGCGACCCGCCAGGAGCTTAAATCCAAATCTTCAATGTCTTCATCGCGTATCCGGTTTACACAGGCTTCATAAGCGAAATTCGGCGCCCCTGAGATGGTGCCGCCGTAGCGCTGGATTGCCTGCAACCAACGTTGCGGCCGGGCCAGGAAACTGAGCGGCGACATTATGACCAGTGGCACCGCATGAGCGAGACTGCCGAGCCAGGCACCGATGAGCCCCATGTCGTGATAAAGTGGCAGCCAGGATATAAAAACATCCTTGCTGCTGGCGCCAAGTGCGTTACCCATCACTTGAATATTGCTCACCAGATTAGCATGACTAAGCTCAACACCTTTCGGATCACCCGTACTACCTGAGGTGAATTGGAGAAATGCTGTGTCACTTTCAGCGGGTTCAGGAAAACGGCTCAGCGGCGCAGCGCTCATGAGATCTTCGCAGGTAATTACGGCGCGTAACGAGGGCACTTGCGCTGCGAGTAAATGTGAAAACATTTTTGCCTCGGCGACCGTGATCATCAGTCCAGCTCGCGCTGTATCGGCTATTTTGGCGTGACGAAGAATATGTTCTTCAAGTTGCTGCGGGCGGCCCGGCGGATAAATCGGTACCGGCACACCACCGGCTAACAAAACACCAAAAAAGCTAATGAAATAGTCGCGGTCCGTCGGCAGCATCAGTAAAATCGACTCGCCTGGAGCTAATCTCTGTTCAATCAGGCCGGCGGCTATTTGTTCGGCCTCGCTGAGTAATTCTCCATAAGTTATGGTCTCCGCTTCATCGCTTTCGCTATAAAGATGTATATGAACGCGTTCCGGATGGGTCGCTGCATGCCATTTCAAAATGGAGTTTAGGCTGCGGAGTTCTGTCGGTGCGCCCTCAGCCTCGGCTTGCTCGGAAAAATTATTCTCATTGGTAATCGTAGGTGCGGCACCTAGCGTAACTTCACTAATTTCAGCCCAAATTTCTGCCGGAGTATCACTTTGGGTTAAGGCACGATCCGACAAGGTGATGCTAAATTCGCGCTCAACGCGCTGCAGCAATTCCATCCGGGAAAGACTGTCAAAGCCAAGCTCGCGCTCCAGCGACTTATCAAGTGAAACCAAATTCGTCAGATTTTGCCCGGGATGAATTTCCTCGGCCATTTCGGCGACCAGTTCCAACAGGCGCCGCGGTGATAAATTATCAGGTTCCGTATTAGAAATTTCAGCCATCATCCGAAATTACTCCAATTTTAGCTCTTCCGCTACGCACCTTTGTATGAGAGTTTGATAAAGGATTTCCGATCTTTTTTTTGCCGTAATAAAAGCTTAGCTTGATTATAGGCGCAAATAATCCAAATTATAGACTCTAAGCAGTTGGAAAAGTGTGGCGATAATGAATAAAGCGATGAAATACGGTTTGCTTGGTTTTTTTCTGTTGATGAGTGCCATCAGCGTACCCAAGGGTGCTGCCTTGGCAAAGGAGCGGGTCCAGCTATCCGTGTTTTTAGTTAATATTGTCGAAAGTGGTGTTAAGAAGACCGGCCTAGTGCCACTCACCGTTTACCTGGATTTAGAAGATATGGATGCCGTCCGCTATGTTTGCGGTATCGCCCCGCGTATTCGCGAAACTTTGTTCAAATATTTGAACAAGCAAACATTTAATCTTGATGCTAAAAACAAGTTGGATGTCGCTAAAATTCGTCTTGATCTTTGGCCCATCGCCTATAAGGCGGTCACCAGCGTGAAGCTGCTAAATATGTTGGTGGCTATGGGAACCGGTAAAGTAACCAGCTCGGAAGCTCGATTATTCGCCCGCCGGGGCTGCCGATATGTTCCTAAATGATAAAAGTTAAGGTGCTCTCCTATAGAATAATATAGCTTCTCAATTAGGAGAGACGGATGCCAATTACCGCCTGCGGTGATCTTAACATATATTATGAAATTAAAGGTGACGGCCCGCGATTGCTTTATATCAGCGGCACCGGTGCTGACCTTAGGCGCACGCCGAATGTCTTTACTTCAATATTTCCGGATCATTTCGAAACGCTAAGTTTTGATCAGCGCGGCCTTGCCCAAACGGATAAACCCGATGAGCCCTATAGCATGGCTCAGTATGGTGAGGATGCCGCAGCTTTACTGGACGCGGTGGGCTGGAATGACTGCTACGTAATTGGCGCATCGTTTGGCGGCATGGTCGCTCAGGAATTGGCGCTCAACCATCCAAATCGAATTAAAAAATTAGTGCTGTGTTGTACTTCGACTGGTGGAGCGGGAGGGGCCTCTTATCCTTTGCATGAATTGCAGGACATGGCGCTTGAAGAAAAGATCAAATTTCGCCTGCCTATAAACGACAGAAGGTTGGATGAAAAATGGCAGCGGGAAAATCCAGAAAAATTTCAAGAACTCTTTGAGCAAGGATTAAAGGCCGCCCAATATGCAGCGGATGAGCCCGGTAAGACTGTCGGTGGCCGCCGCCAGCTTGAGGCGCGGGCTAATCATAATACCTATGACAGGCTGCCTGAGTTACAGATGCCAGTGCTCGTTTGCGGTGGCCGATATGACGGACAAGCCGAACCGGAAGTGGTCGAGAATTTAGCCAAACGTATCCCGAGTGCGGAGCTGGCATTTTTTGAGGGTGGCCACTTTTTCCTGCAGCAAGACCCCGCCGCACCAAAAAAAATAATTGAATTTTTTACAATCTGAATAGCGAATTGACATGTCTGACGAAACTGAAAAACCACATGAACGCATAACCGAGATAAAGCGCCGAGCCGCTCAAGGTCCGACGATCCTGCAACATAGCTTTCGGCCATTTTTTATGGCGGCCGGCATTTGGGCGATGTTGGCCGTACCGTTTTGGCTGCTGAGCTATGCCGGTATATTGGTGTTGCCGGATGAATTCGATGCGCCGCTCTGGCACCAGCACGAAATGCTATATGGCTTTGCGGGAGCGTCGATCGCGGGATTTGTCCTTACTGCCGTGCCGAATTGGACCGGCCGGTTGCCGGTGAGTGGCGGACGACTTGCCGTGCTGGTAGCGTTCTGGCTGGCTGGACGAGTGGGCTTTTTGTCGGCGGCCTGGATTGGTCCGCTGGCGACTGCTGTGCTGGATTTAGCATTTCTGACGACACTGGTAGCAATGATTGGCCGTGAATTGGTGGCCGGAAAAAACTGGAGCAATTTGCCGGTATTGGCGATTATATCCTTTATTACGCTCGGTAATTGGCTGGTTCATGCCGAAGCCAACGGTATTGCGGATACGGCAGAGATCGGTATCCGGCTATCAACATTTGTGCTGGCTTTATTGGTTGCCTTAATCGGCGGACGGATCGTGCCGAGTTTTACCCGTAATTGGATGGTACGCAATGGTGCTGCTGCTCTGCCGGCGCCACCAATGGGGCGTTTTGATACCATCGCTTTGGTGGCTTTGGTCATATTTGTGATTGCTAAAGTAATTCAGCCGGATCATCTGGTGGCGGCCTATCTCGCGGTGTTAACGGGTATCCTCCATGGTATTAGATTACTGCGCTGGAAAGGTTGGGCGGTTGTCAGTGAGCCGCTGATGTGGGTTTTACATTTGGGCTATGCCTGGCTGGTAGTAGCGTTGATATTAATCGGCCTCACTGGTCTGACAGATTTTCTTTCACCGACCTCGGCGATCCACGCTTTAACGGCTGGCGCTTTTGGCACCATGATTTTGGCGATGATGACGCGAGCTTCCTTGGGCCATACCGGACGGGAATTGACAGCCTCACCCGGCGTAACGACGATCTTTGTTTTGATCACGATAGCGGCAGTGTTACGTGTCGCCGCCCCGGAGCTGGGTGATTGGGCAATTTGGCTGGCAGGGGGAGCGTGGACCTTGGGTTATGGCTTGTTTAGCGTGCTGTTTTTCCCGGTCTTTACCCAACCCCGGGTACAAGCGCCGCAACCATCACCGACGCCGTCGCAACAAAACGATTAATTTCCGACACCCCAGTTCTCGATCCAGAGCGTTGTCGTGCCCTGGTGCCCGGTCGGCGTGATGCCGCTCAGCCATTTCGGCAGGATGTAGGCATTGGCCCTGAAATAGAGCGGGATCACCGGCAATTCGGTGGCATAGATTTGCTGGAAACGATGCCACAGTTTCTCGCGCTTGGTGCGATCCAGCTCGATCTCAATTTGCTCGAGCAGCGTGTCCATCTCGGCATTTTTAAAGCCGGTATAGTTTTGCCCGCCCCAATTGTTTTCCTTGGTCGGAATGTGGGCTGAATGCAAGGTCGAGCGTGGCACGCTCTCAGGCGCGCTGATCCAGGCGAACATGGCGAGGCCGGTAAATTTCCGCTGGGTCACGGTCTGGCCAAAGAACACTCGGGCCGGCTGATTGCGGATGCGAATATCGACGCCAAGCTGTTTCCATTGACTTTGCAGCACTTGCTCGACCAATTCCCGGGTGCGGTTGCCCGCCGTGGTCATCAGCTCGAACGA
>JABIIH010000103.1 GCA_018649245.1 Rhodospirillaceae bacterium
CCTATTTTCGGATAGACGCCTTTCAATGTAATCGTTCTCGACGAAATTCATGGCATTCTCCCACGAAGTTAACAGAATGCGCTCCTCGATCACAGGTTGCATTATGCCAGAGTAATTTACAAAACGCAGTGTTCGAGATCACACCGGTATTATTCGCAGAAAACTGCTAATATTTTATAAATAAACGATAAAATTGCTTTAAAGCGCGTCGAAATAATCGGCCATTTTTTTAAGTTCTGCCGCATCAGGCAGGCGGCCTTCACCCGCCACCAGGTTATCGGCCATATGATCGGGATTACTGGTGGCTGGTATCGCACAGGTGGCTGGGTCATGGCCAAGGATATATTTGAGGAAAAACTGCGCCCAGCTGGTGCAGCCGAAATCTGCGGCCCATGCCGGCACCGGAGAGCGTTTGATCTTGGCAAATAAGCCATCTTGCTCAAATGGGCGGTTAATCAAAGTCGCAACCTCTAGATCAGCGCAGAGATCAAAGAAATAGTCTTCGGCATCACGCCGGGCAATCGAGTAGGGGAACTGGCAGAAATCGATCCAGGGATATTTCTTAAGGTAACTGCCGAGTTCGCCAAAGGCGCTCTCTGTATAATGGGTGATACCGATATATTTTACTCTGCCGGCCGCTTGCCAGTCGCGCAAAGTTTTGAGATGCGTGTCGCAATCGACCAGATTATGGACCTGCATTAACTCAATCTCCGTGCAGCGCATTTTACGGAGCGAGTCTTCCATTTCGTTGATGCCCTGCTGTTGGCCGTCGGTCCAAACCTTGGTCGCGAGGAAAGCTTTGTCATGACCGTTAATGCTCGCCAGCACATCACCGGTGACGGCTTCCGCTTTGCCATACATCGGTGAGGAATCGATCAACGTGCCACCGGCATCGAAGAATAAATTAACCACCTGCTGCAGGTCTTTTTTCTTAAACGGGTTGAGGGAGGTGTTAAAGGCCCGGTAGGTGCCGAGGCCGATGACCGGAAGTTCTTCTCCTGATGACGGGATGGGTTTTGTTAACATAGTGTCCCTCTAATCTGCTATTTCGAGCCTTGCGGCCTGTTTCATGTTTGGCCGCACCATAATCAGCCATATAACCAGACCCAACAGGGCGCTGACCATAACCGGGTTTTGCACACCATATCGTTCAGCGACAGTACCGATAATAATCGCCCCGAGAGCCGGGCCACCGGTTACCAATATGCCATTGAAGCTAATAACCCGGCCACGCACATTAGCATCAACCGAATTTTGGATCAGGCTCAAGGTACAAATTCCGGAGGAAACCAAGGCAATGCCGGAGAGGAACATTTCGGCCATCGCTAGATAGAAATTACTGGTTTGCGAAAAGGCGATAACCGACAGGACACCAATGAGCGTGCTGACAAGTAGGATGCGCATCAGACCTTCGGTGCGCCCGCGTTGCGCCAACCACAAGCCGCCGAACATTGCGCCCAACCCCGCCGAAGTCGCCAGCATCGCATAACCCTCGACTTTGCGGCCGAATATTTCGGTCGCGAAGGCCGGCAGCATTTCCATATAGGGTTGCAAGAACAACGTCACAATGGCGGTCATAATCATCAAATTGCGAATGCCGGTGTGATTGTATGCATAGCGAAACCCTTCGGCGAGTTCTGCACCGATACTTTTGCGGTCTTTTTTCTCAGTACCACCATCCTCTATATCAAGAAATTTATAAAGAATAACCACGCCGAAGGAGACGGCGGCATAGGCATAGAGCGCAATGGCGACGCTGCCATAAAATAGTACGACACCGGCAATCGCCGGACCAATAAAATTACCGCTGTGATAGCTGGCGCCATTAACCGCAATCACCGCCGAAATATCTTTTTTGTCAACCAGCGCATGAACCATGGCATTGCGGGCGGGGACATTGAAGGCCCGGGTCGAGCCGCCCAATAGGGTTAACACCAACAATGCGATCGGTGTGATGGTCTCGGTATAGACCATGGTTGCCATGATAAAGGGGAAAAACCCGCCGATCGCGGTGGCTATCTGAAGTTGACGGCGATGACCGTAGCGATCCGCTGTCGCACCTGAAAGAGGCCCCAAGAAAAGCATCGGCACCATTGAGGCGGCGCCCATATAGCCGAGCCAGGTTTCAGAGCCCGTCATGTCCCAAGTCAGCCAGGCTACCGATGCCCGGTTAACCCAAACGCCGATAATAAAACTGAAATGGCCGTACCAAAATAGTCTGAAATTTCGGCTGGAGAAGGCCCTGGCAATCCCCCCGTCTCTTAATTTGTTCTTATTATTCATTGAGAAAGAATAACCAATCGCGCAGCTTTAGCACGCCTTTTCTAATTAGAAATAAATTCAATTTAGAGCTTTTTTATTTGATTTTGATCAATGCGTGATAAGCTATAAACGCACATTCTATGTGGATAAACAAAAATAAATGGGGACTACCAAATGTCGATCTATGAAGCTCCGTTAAATGAGCATACTCCACCGTGGCCGTATACTGTCGATTACGACAAAGTAAATGAAGTTACGACGGATGTGCTGATTATTGGTGGTGGTACCGCCGGCTGCCATGCGGCGATCAATGCGCGCAAAAAAGGCGCCGAGGTTCTGGTCATAGATAAAGCCAACGTTTTGACCAGCGGTTGCGGTGGTTCCGGTGTTGATCACTGGCATAATGCCTGCACCAATCCAGCCAGCGGTATTTCACCGGAAGATCAGGTTGACGAGTTTCAAAATTGTCGGAAAGGCATTGCCACCAGTGAATATGGCAGCCGCGCGTCGCACTATATCACGGCCCGAGAAAGTTGGGACGCCTTGCTGGACGTAGAAGAGTGGGGGATCGACATCCGCGATGTAAACGACGAGTTTGTCGGCGCTGACTTCCGCGACGAAGAAACCAAACTGATGTTTGCCTATGATTATGACTCCCGCACGGTTGTCCGGGTGCAGGGCGCCTATATCAAAAAAGCGATGCATGATGAAATGTGCCGGCTTGATGTGCAAATCCAAAACCGGGTGATGATTACCAGCTTGTTGACCGAAGGCGGCAAGATTGGCAGCCGGGTAATTGGCGCTACCGGATTTCATATCAGAACCGGTGAGTTTTATATCTTCAAAGCAAAATCTACCATCGTCTGCACCGGACCGGCGACCCGGCTCTGGGTGTTTTCGACCGAGCTCGTGGGCGCCAATTCAATTCACGATGATCCTAATGATGTCGGTGACGGCAATGCTATTTGCTACAACGCCGGTGCTGAGTTCGGCCAAATGGAAGCCGGTGGCCGCACGGTTGGAGGCTTCCGTTATTTTGGCTACGGCACGGGCAATGCACACAATACTTGGTTTGCCTGCACCATCGTAGATTCTAACGGCAAGGAAGTGCCGTGGGTTGATCGCGACGGCAAAGAAATCACAAACGTTGCCGACCGCTATCGGGTGGCGAAGGGGCAAAAGATGTTTTACCACGGACCGCCCCCGCATCCTTACGAGACTCAAGGGCCAACTCTTACGCATGATCTGGCGGACCGGATTGAGAGCGGTGAGTTTGTACTGCCGTTTTACGCCGACCTGCCGGGTATGCCCGAATTGGAACGCAAGGCAATCTTCGGCTTGATGGTTGGCAATGAAGGCAAGACCCGCCATGGCGTTTATGAGCCTTATACTGATGGTGGTTACAATCCCAACAAACATATGATGCAAGCTAACGTCCTGCCGCCAGAAGAAGCCGGCATCCATAAACCTTGGTGGAATGGTCAGGGGCCGCCGCAATGGCGGGAAACGGCTTTCGGTGGCGGTGGCGGTTTGGTTTATGACTGGGATTGCCGCTCAACACTTGAAGGCCTGTATACAGCCGGCAATCAAATGCTGGGTGGCGGCAATCATTCGCAGTCAGCTTCAACCGGTCGCTATGCTGGTCGCAAAGCTGCCGATTACGCCTTGCGCAGCAACCAAGTTGAAGTAGATCAAGCTCAGCTTAACGAAGAACGGACGCGCGTTTATGCGCCGGTCAAACGATCCGCTGGAATTGGCTGGAAAGAATTCCAAGCCGGGCTATGCCGGGTGATGCAGGACTATTGTGCGACCTATAAAGCGGAAGAAACTTTAAAGATTGGCCTGGAATGGCTCGACAGCATTAAGGAAAGCGAAGGCCAAGAGGTGTTTGCCCGTAATCCGCATGAGCTCGCTCGGATCATGGAGGCGTTCTCCAGGCTCACCGTTGGCCAGATGATTATGGAAGCCTCCCGGGCGCGCAAAGCAAGTTCCAAGGCGTGCGATTTTGAACGGGTTGATTATCCTGAAGTTGATCCGCC
>JABIIH010000193.1 GCA_018649245.1 Rhodospirillaceae bacterium
CGTAATAGCCCATGAATTCACCAAACGGGCCTTCTATTTGTACACTCTCCTCATCACCGTAAATTTCACCTTCAAGCACGATCTCCGCATGGGCTGGGATCGGCAAGCCATGAATTTCGCTCGGGATGGTTTCAAACGGAAAGCCGCGATGACCACCGGCGTAATCAAATTCAGAAACATTGATGTCGACCTCGGAGTGACCAGCTAAAAATAATAGCGGGTCCTGGCCGCAGGAGATTAATACCGGGCATGGCTCGCCCTTCTCAAAGTATTTTTCCCGGATCATGCCACCATGCTTGCCGGGCGACATCCAGATACCGGTGGTGTTTTTATCCTGTACCATGACCCGGTAGGTCGCGGCATTGACCCAGCCACTATCCGGGTCCTTCATGATGACGACATCATCGGTGCCGATATAGCGCCCACCATCATGCTCATGGATAAAGGGGATCGGAAATTTATAAAGGTCGACATCTTCGTCGCGGTCGATGTTTTCCAAGATTGGGCCAGTTTTGACCTCTTCGGGTGGAATAAGTTCAAACTCTTCCTTCATGCGGTCGCGGTAGCATTGCACAAGATCGAGTTCTCTCTCCGGTTCAGGAAAACCAAGCACGATGGCCAGCCGCTTAAACGAATTGGCTGCACCTGAGAGGATGCGAAAATTTTCAGGATAATCCTTGATGTTTTTGAACAGCAAAGCCGGGGCACGGCCAGGGTTACGGGCGCAGACCATTTCCGCCAGGGCTGCCAATTCTAAATTCCAATCGGCGCCTTCGATAACTTCCAGTTCACCGATTTCTTTAAAGCGTTCCAGTAGGTCACGCAAATCGACGTGACGGGTGATATTTTTCCGATCACCCTCAGTTGCTGAGGTATCGACTTCTTTATCCATAATTTTCGACTCCCCGATACCTTTTGTTTTAAGGGGAGCGAAAACAATTTGCCAATACCGATTATTTGTAGGGGGTGTTGGTGGAACTTATGGCTAAATAAAGCTTTGATTTCTAAGCATTATTTAACAACGCGCAGCTTATTGCCTCTTTTTGGCTGCCAATTCGGCTCATGCCAGTGGTACATGCCATCTTCAATTTTTGCTTTTATTTGCTTTTCGATCATATCCAGTACAACCCGCTCGGCGGGCCGGACACCTTCACCGCCTTTTTTAATGATATAGAGCACCCGGATCATTTCCGGTGTATCAATTGGTCTAGCGGAAAACTTACCGTTGAGCACCTCGTCGTGGAATAAGCCATAAACGGATATCGTGCAGCGCTTGTAGCTCTCCATCATTTGCTTACGCATATAAATCGGGTCGGCATCAAGCATAATATCCAATTTTATCTTGAACCGTTCGGCGGTACGCTCCAGCAAATCCCGTGTCGCATGGGTTTTGCGCTCCTGGATCAGAGAAAATTTCCCAAGCTCAGAAAAATCAACAGGCTTGCCGTTTTCGCCAACCAGTTCAGGTGGTCCGATGATACACAATTCCTGCGCCAGCATTGGGATCGCGGTGAGGTTTTCGTCGCCGCCATCTTCATGCGAAAAGGCTAGATTTACATCGCCGTTTTTAACCCAACGGATCATTTCATCACTATAGCCTTGGCGGCATGAAAGATTGATATCCGGATAATGAGTGGAACATTCGTCAAGAATGGACGGTAGTAGCACGCGGCCCGATGACGGCGTCACGCCAATGTTTACGACGCCTTCAACTTTGCCTTGAAACTCGGAAATATCGCGAGCGGCAAAATCTATTTTCTCCAGAATATCCTTGGCATGACTGAGAAAACGCGTACCAGCCTGGGTCAATTCAACACCATGGAAGTTGCGGTTAAAAAGATTTACATCAAGCTCCTCTTCCAACTTTTTCACCTGAGTGCCAAGCGCCGGCTGGGAGACATGCAGTTCTTCAGCGGCGGCCGTAAAGCTGCCATGCTGAGCCACACTGATAAAATATTTTAGCTGCCGTAACTCCATTTAATAGTCCCTGGCCGGGTTAACTTTTTTCGCAACATCTATTTAAGACCTATCCGTAAATTCCCGCAAACTTTCTTTATCAAGAATCTTGCGTCATTTTGAAAAACTATCGATAATTAGAATTAATAAATAACAGGGAGCTTTGATTATGCCAAAGGATCAAAATCTGGACCTCGGTTCGCTGGTCGAACCCGACCGCGTCCATAAAGCCTGCTACGCCGACGAGGAAATTTTCGAGCAAGAACTAAAAAACATATTCCATAAATCCTGGATTTATATTGGTCATGAAAGCCAAGTTCCAAATCCAGGCGACTACTGGACCACCTGGGTCGGCAAGGAACGCATGATCATTTGCCGCGCTGAAGATGGCCAAGTTCATGTGCTGTATAATCGCTGCCCCCATCGGGGCGCCCTGATCTGCAACAATCTTCACGGCAACTCCGGCAACAAAAAATCCTTCCGCTGCCCCTATCATGCCTGGCAGTTCGCCATGGACGGCAGCCTGCGAAATTTGCCGATGAAGGAAGGTTATGACGGCATCATCGATCTCAAAGACCCTCAGTTACAAATGAAGCCTGCCGAACGCCAAGGAAATTACCGCGGCTTTATTTTCGCCAGTTTGAGCGAAGACGGTCCCGATCTAGAAACTTGGCTTGGTGGCGGCAAAGTTGCTTTTGATGACATTTGCAATCGCTCTCCGGAAGGCGAAGCTGAGATCGTCGCTAATTGCTTCCGTATCGTTCAGCACTCAAATTGGAAAATTTTCCTCGAGAATCAATTGGATGCAGTTCATCCGTCCATTACCCACCATTCAACGGGTGACGCGGCGGCCGACATGCAAAAAGTCTATAAAAAGAAAACCGGTGAAGATGCACCGATGGGCTACCAGTTCCTAGCCGATTTTACACTTCCGTTTGAAAAATGGGACAGTTTGGATACCATCGGTCACCCAAATGGCCATACGGTATTAGAAGGCTACATGGGATTACGCCCGACTGACGCGGTAACGCAAGCTCATGAAAAGGTTTTAACCGATGCTTATGGTGAAGACCGCATGAACGAAATTTTAGATACCAAAGTTCATCATGTGCTGGTCTATCCGTGCTTGTCGGTTCAACCACCGCTGCAGCAACTTCGCGCGGTTCGGCCCTTAGCCGCCAATAAAACCCTGACCGAAATTTGGCACTTTAGATTGAAAGGCGCGCCGGAAGGTATCTATGACCGCTCCCTCGCCTACTACTACCACGTCAATGCACCGTCAACGATGGTCAACGCCGATGATCTCAACAACTTCCGCGCCTGCCAGGATGGCCTTAGACTGGAAGGTGGTGGTGACTGGGTGAGCCTGCACCGCAATGTCGGACAAGACCCGGTTAAAGATGGTGTGACAACTTCAGTTACTGGAATGAGTGAACAGCCGATGCGGAACATGTTCGCCGCCTGGAAAAAATATATGACCAACGAGGGGAGTGCATAAGATGCCGAAAGATAATGTCTTAGAAACTTCTGCTGATACCCAACGCGCTGTAGAGCAATTTCTCTACAGCCAAGCTGAAATTTTAGATGAGCGCCGCTGGGCTGATTGGTTGGGCTTGTTCACAGACGACGGCAAATATTGGATGCCGGCTGATCCTGAACAGACGACTGGTGAGCGGTTGCCCAATATATTTTATGAAGATGTCTATCTGATGGATATGCGCATCCGCCGGGTAAAGCACCCTTATGCGCACTCACAGATGGCTGGACATCGCACCAGTCATACGGTCTCGAACGTGATCATTCAAAGCGAAGATGAGGCCAGTGGCGGCGTTGTCTGTACCTCACGCTTTCATATGGTCGAATACCGGCTAGATGATCAGCGGTATTTCGGCGGCAAATATACTCACACGCTCAAGAAAAATGAAGATGGCTATAACATCCAACTGCAACGTGTCGATATTGCCAATGTCGAAGGCCCGTTCGATTTCGTCATGCAGGTCTGGCTGTAAATGAAGTGCGTGTTAAAAAATTAAATACCGCCTGGATTGCGGATGGCGCGTAAACGACATTCACATTGGGGCTGACCCATCGTACGTATTTTATAAGTTTTACCACAATGCATACAGCGTTGACGGCGTTCCATAGCACGCCGGTCGCTGCCTGATCGTCGTTCTTTTTTAGCCGGCCAGTTACCTGCTGTAGCAGAATCTCTGCGGCGCTCATCCCTAAGGCGCCGGCCATTTTCGCCACGCCTGTCTTCATCCTCCATTTCGGAGGTTAGATCTGAGGTATCGTCCATTGTGTAATAATGATTATCCAGCTAGTAAAATCAAGAATTTACTGTTTAAACACTTCCACCTTATCGCTGATCATAATCTGCATCAGCTCCTGACCGACAACCAGTGGCCCGCTATAAACTTGGCGCGTAAGATCAATTAGATCCTGCTCGCTCTTTCGCGCCCAAACAATGTGAGTGTAGACCGCCAGCTTAGGCTTAGCTTGGGCAAATATTTTACCAGCCTCAACGGGACTGGTGTGGTGCGCGCCACGAACCGGGCGGCCACCCTGCCCTCGTTTACTGCCATCGAGCCCGACATGAACTTCATGGATTAGCACATCAACGCCTTTGCCATAGGTGACCATATTATCGGTCGGACGGGTATCACCTGAAATCACCACTGAATGGCCGTTGTAGTCTAGCCGGTAGCCGAGTGCCGGAAATTCAGTGCGGTCACGTTCGCGCTTTCGAGGTGGCCAGTGATCAACATCAAAGGCGGTAATTTTCACGCCACCGCTATCATATGCCAAACCTTCGCCAACATCCTTGCCGATCATTTTCAATTTTGGTCGACGCGGATTAGCGCGATAGTTCAAATCCCAATCGTAAGCTTTGGCGAGGTGATCAGCCATCGCTGCCGTGCCTTTTGGACCCCAGACAAAGAATTCTGGTCGACCGCCGCGTCCACTGCCGTTCAAGAATAGGTCTGAAAGATCGACAATGTGATCGGAATGCAAATGGGTCAGAAACACTTTATCGGTGCGGGCAATGTGCTGCGGACTTAATTCTGCCAGGCGCAGCATGGCGCCACGACCGGCATCAAAGAGGAATTGCTGCCCGCCGGCCTCGACCAATGTATTGGCGTTCATTTTTTGGGTTAACAGATTTGGCCCGCCGCCGCCTGGTCCACCACCGGTGCCGAGCAAGGTGATTTTTATCGTACCGTCACCCGTTGGCTGTTGTTGTTGCCGCTGCTGCTGACGGGGCCCTCCGTCAGGGCGCTGCTGGCGGCGCGGACGTTCGGGACGTTGAGCCAGTTGAACATCTGTTGCAATTAATTTATGGCGCGGCGTTGTATTTGTCTCCGCTAAGGCCAAAGACAAAGGTGCCGCCAATAAAATACCTAGCAATGTGGAAGTAATTACGATGAATATTCTGAAAACCATACCTAACTCCGAAAAGATTTTATTCTACCTTTAACG
>JABIIH010000195.1 GCA_018649245.1 Rhodospirillaceae bacterium
CTGCCGCCTGCAACAATGCCGCAAAAGCCTCCCGGTTGAGCCGCGGCAATATCTGTATGCGATCACTGACATCGGACAATGAACTCATCAAACGTTTTTGCAGCAACTCCGACCAGGCGGGATGGCTGCCGTCAATCAGTTGAATTTCGGCTTCCGGCAATGCGCGAAGAATGCCACCGAGTATGGCATCAAAATCCGGATGATATTTAAACAGTGATTGCGGGCAGACGATACGCTGGCCTAAAGCACTTTTACGAGGTGGCAATTGGGCGATTTCACCTGGCACCGCAACACAGGTCGAAAAACCATCGAGCCGCAGGAGCTTTTCACTGTAAGCCGAGGCTGCATCTTTGGTTTCAGTGAGATCACCAGAAATAAAATAATCGATATTCGGCAACCCAGTCGTCACCGGATGCCCCCAGGTGACGCATTGCACGGGCGCCAGACGGGCGAACCCTAAGAAATAGCTTAACGGCTCCATGCCAATGTCGGTGAAATACAAAATATCAACTTCGGCGTTGGCGATGATTTCCCGCGCTGCATTCAGTTCATTTGGCAGGGGCACAAAGCTCGAGCCAAATTCTTTAAATTTTGCCGCCCAAGAATCTTCCACTTCAGAGAACGAAAACACCTGCACCTCAAACCTAGATTTCGGCAGACCAGTCATTAACCCGAGGTTTAATTTGGCAATGGTGTGCTCGTGAAAAAAAGATGAGACAAAGCCAATCCGCGGCGCACCACCTTCAAGTCCGGCCATCCAGTCTTTGGCGTATGGGGCGGTATAGGCCAAGGAGGGACAGGCACTGACATGCAGACGAGCTATTTTCTGCTGGATCACTTTGTCGTTGAGCCCGTGATAAGCGAGCAGAAAATTGGTTGCGCCCACTTCCCGCAGCGGGTCTTCGATGCTCAGATCGTCATCCAACAACTCATCCAATTTAGCTTCAAGTCCCGCTCGCAACTCTAAGATATGATCCTTGGAGTCCGGGAAGACCGGCAGCACCAGGGCATCGCGAATGCGCGTACCTGGATCGGATCGTAAATTAAGCGCAGTGGTGTAGGCTTCGTGAGCCGCCTCGGCAAAGCCCGAGGTTTCAAAGGCATCCGCCAGATTTTTATGGGCCGGCATATAGGTTTCATCCGCTTCGATGGCCTGGTGATAACACTCAACCGCGCGGCTAAAATCTTTCAGCTCTTTCATAATATTGCCGAGGTTATTGAGCGCCGGCGCCATACCAGGACGGATGCTAAGCGCCAACTCATAGTGTTTTTGCGCCAATTCAAGCTCGTTCAAATCGCCGTAGACCAGGGCCAGATTATAATGAAATTCCGCATTGCTGGATGCTTGCTCAACCGCGGCTTCTAAATGTTCACGAGCCGCATCCAGATTTCCGGCAGCGCGATTGATCACTCCGAGATTAGCGAATATTTCAGCCTCCGCCCCCTCAATCGCAATAGCCTGGCCGAGCAAATCTATCGCTTCCTCCAGTCGGCCTTCCTGGAACGCAGCGATGCCCTGATGGTGTAGTTCTTCTGAATTACTCATAATTTGCTTTTATATCAGTTGTGAGTTTGGTGAAAGCACTCTCCCAACTGCCATCAGGTTTTTGCCGATAAAGATTGAAATCCGGGAACCAAGGTGAGCGGTCAGCATCGATCAGCCAGCGATATTCACCCGGATGGGTCACCAAGACCCGGGCAGATTTGCCGGTGGCGGCACGCAGATGCATATTGGTATTGCTGACCCCAACATAATCGTCCAGCAAGGACATTAATGCTAAGGCCTGCTCAAGATCATCATTGATGAAAGAAAAATCTGCAACTTCTTGGCCAAGGATATCCGCCAATTGATTTTGCTCATCTGATGCTGGCAGCCGTTGCACATCGATAATGGTCGCTGAGGTATTTCTCAAAGCCCTACCAATTCCATCGAGCGGCGCGTTTTTGATCAACGTATCCTTGCCCGCCGCACCGGCGCGGTAGGTCACGCCGATATAAGGTGCGGGCCCAGCTGAAGCAAGGCGCGCCCGCATATCATCAACCACCTGCTTATCCGAGGGTATTGAAATGCTTGGCAGCGCCTCTGAATTACCGAGTAAATACGGCAGTTCGGCGATCGGTACCGCCTCTTTGCCAACTTCGCCAACCGAGATATTCGCCACCCTCTCAATCAGAGTTGTGAGCTTGGGATCCGGTTGAAAGGTAATGCTCGCACCGCGTATCACCACTTCTTTAGCAAAGCGCAGAAAAAAAATCTCATCACCCAGCCCTTGCTCAGCGGCGAGCTCAATTACCCGGCCTTGCAGGTCATCGGGCAAGCGCTCTTGCGGCAGCGGATGAAGATGTCGATCAACACTATGACGATAACGAAAATTTGCCCAACCTTCGGCACAATTACCCAGAGCCAATTGCAGAAAACCAAGATTCCATTGAGCCTCCATAAAGTCCGGCGCAATATCACTGGCTTTTTCATAGGCCACTAGCGCCTCATCATAGCGCCCCTGCAAACGCAGACAGGAGCCGAGGCTGACCAGAAGTTCCGGCGTCTCTGGCGATTGTTCGAGACCATTTAAATAGCATTGCTCAGCAGCTTGATGATCGCCGAGTTCATCCAATACCGTGCCCAGATTATTATGGGCCTGGATATAATCCGGCTTGGCTTTGAGCGCACACTCGTAGTGCACTTGCGCCTCGCCTGGACGGGCCTCCTCCTGCAACAACGCACCCAAATTAAAATGCGCCTCGGCATAGCCCGGCCGCCGCTTGATCGCCTCATTATAGGACTTTTCTGCTAAAGCCGTTTCGCCCTCTTCGCGCTGCAATTGGCCGAGATAGTTAAGCGGATCAGCAAACTCAGCTTGAAGCTCGGCAGCTTTCTCAAAAGCACTGATTGCCGCAGCGATTTCCCCCACCGCACGATAAGCCTGACCGAGATTATTTTGCAGATAACCGTCGTCCGTAAGATCACGCGCCGCCCGTTCGAAATGGCTGACGGCTTCGCTCAAACGATTGCTCTGAAAGCAAATCACGCCAAGGAGCTGTTGCGTAGAGCCATCATCGGCGCCGGCAAGCAATGCTTCCGCTTCATCATAATTACCGGCTTGAATAAGCTTGGTCGCCGCAGCAATATTATCGGGTGGATTCATTTAGTTTCTAAGAATGATTTTCAGGGTCTCTATTATGCCCTATCTTATAGCGAATGCTAACTGTTTGAGAATTGGTTTTTGAAATGTCCCGATTTGATGAAGCGATTGCAAAAATAGACGCCGCCAACGCGCTCGATCCAAATAGCGAAGAATTTGAAGGCGAAAGCTATCCAAAAGAACTGCTCTATGGTCAACGCATGAGCAGCTGGATGGAAAAAGTTGCGCCGGATGCTGACGAGTCACTTAAAATCGCTGCCCGTGCCCAGCACATTCAACGCTGGGAACTTCCCCGCAAAGATTTTGATGAAGGAAAAAAGGGCTACCATCTATGGCGCACCACGCTCTATGGCATTCATGGCGATAAAGCGGCGGCGATTATGGTGGATTGCGGCTATGACGAGGATGAAATTGAAAAAACTCGTCAATTGCTGTTGAGAAGAAAACTGCGATCCGACCCCGAAGCTCAGATATTGGAAGATGTCATTTGTCTGGTTTTTCTGGAAAATTACTTTTTGGATTTTTCGACCAAACACGATGAAGCCAAGATGATCGGGATTATTCAAAAAACCTGGGCAAAAATGACACCGCGCGGGCACGAGATTGCACTAACACTTGATCTCTCAGAATCGGAACTGGCGCTGATCAACAAAGCCCTCGCGGAATAATTTATTAAGCTTCCGGCTCCTCGCCGCCATTTTCTCGCGCCAGTGCAGACTGCAGTATCATGTAGACCTTGCCGGCATCTGAAGTCATGAAGCCGGCACCAAGTGCGCCTTCCTGGCCGCTCCGCTTGGCGCTTTCAATCAACTCGTCAAACTGAGCTAAATAGCGTGAAACATATTCGCGGAAATTAGAATCCTGACGGTGAAGCTGGTTGATCTTGGCGAGCTTGGCGCGGTTACGCATGCCGAGAATTTTTCGCAAAAACACGCTTTTCTCACCACGATTATAGCGCTTCCAATCATCCTCGGTGATCCGGGTTTCCATGATACGGTTGATGTCGATGGCAACTGATTCAAGCCCCTCAGACACCAGCGCCATTCGCCGCAAGAAATCTTCATGGCCGGATTTTTTAGCGAGGTCCTTAAGCGCATCCGTGATTTCGGCGGCCTGTTTAGAGGTTTTGGACAGATCAGCAGTTTGTTGTTTAACACTCTCAGATGCCTCTTTGGCTTCTTCCGACATCTTGCTGGACGCTGCCGTCAAATCATCGGTACCGCGTTTTATGCTATCTCCCCAAGTCTCCATTTTGGAAATGGCCCGGTCCGACACATCGGCAGCTTCATCGGCGCGCTTGGCAACGTTTTCACCAACCGCATTAATACCGCTAAGCGCTTCGTTAAAGGTTTTGGTGAGATCTTCCAATTGTTGGCGCAGCTCGGCCCCAGATCCACCCATTTTTTGCGACAGACGATCAGAAGCTTCACTGACATCCTGAGTTTGGCGGCGTAGGGCATCGCTAATAGATTTAAGTTTATTGAGATTTTGATCCGCTGATTCAGAGGTTGTTTGCGCCGTTTCCTGCATCGCCTTGCTAGCCGTTAAAGTAGCTTCTGTCGCAATTCGCGCACTTTCTGACAATTGATCACCACGCACATTGACCAGGTCCGCTGTGCCCTCAAGCCTGGCGATGGCGCGGTCGGAAGAAATCGTCAGATCATCCAAGCGCTGACGAACAGCGTTGCTGGTTTCTTCCAAGCGCTCCGAACTTTGCTCAGCCAGTCGTGACATTTCAGCTGCACCGGATTTCAAATTGTCATTCAAATCCTGTGATTTTTCCACCGCCCGGTCCGAGACGGCATGAAGTTCGTCGGATTGCCGTTGTAACCCCGACGTCACCGCTGACAATAATTTAGCCGCTCGGTCAACCGCCAGGGCGACCTCACGGGAACGTTCCTGCAACGCGCCGCCGACCGCTTCAACTTTGGCTGTGGCTTCATCAGACGCGCCGGTAAGTTCCGAGCTGCGTTCCTGCAATGCATCGGCAAAGGCCTGCACATGAGTGTTTGATTCTGTGGCAGCTTGGGCAAATTCCTCGGCGCGTTGACGGAAGTTTGTGCCCATGCGGTTAAGCCGTTCTTCAGTATCAACTGAGCTGTCTTTAATCTCGACGAAATCCTTGCTCAAATCCTCAGCGATCCTCGTTAGGCGATTAGCTGCCTCATCGGCCGCTGTTGCCGCTTCAAGGGATTGCTGCAGTAAGGTATCACCAACTGAACCCACATCGGACACCGCATTTTCTGACGCTGAAGCCAATTCTTTCGAGCGGTCATGCAAGGCCTCAGCCGCTTCGCTCACCTGGCCAATAAGATCAGATGAAACCGTACGCATTTGATCTGCCCGGTCCTCAAGGGTCTCCCAGGTCTCATCCATGCGCGTCACCGCGTCATCGGTAATATCGGTCAATTCACGGGAACGCTGATGCAGTTTTTCACCAACATTTTCAATTTGATCAGCGGCTGAATCCGTGGTCCGGCTGAGATCCTTTGATTGCTGCCGCAAGGCATCGGTAACCAATCCCAAAAGCCGGGCGGCGCGATCAGCGGCTTGCGTGACTTCGTCGGAGCGTAGCTCCATAGCCTCGCCGGCAAGATTAATTTCACCCAATGCCTTGCCAGACGAATTCGAAAGATCGACCGATTTTTGGCGCAATATTTCAGCCACGTTGTTTACTTTTTCCGTCGCGTTATCTGCCGCACTCGTCAATTCGATGGCTCGGCGGTCGAGCACAATTCCGATGGAACGCAGACGCTCACTAGCTTTAGCCGATGTATCTCCGACATTGACGCCTTCACTGCGCAGGGCCTCGCCAACCTCCATTACTTTCACCACAGCGGTATCCGAAGCATCGTTCAGTAAGCGCAAGTGATCAGTGAGCTGGTTGCCAACGTCGATAATGTTTTCTCCGGCACCATCGGAGGCAGCTGCCAATTCTTTAATTTGATCACCAATTTTTTCGCCAAGCTGCTGAATAATTGAAGTTGCCTCATCAGATTCAGCGGTTAGTTTTTTCAGCCGCTCACTGTAATCGCTATTTACCTCACCAACGTTCTCAGCTACCTGGTTAAGCTCTTGGAGATCACGGCGTATCGCCGCGGCAACCCGGTCAACATTTCCAACGCTGCTATCGGAAGCTTCTTTGAGCTCCAATTTTGCTTGATGCAATCGCTCGGTCGTGACGTCGATCTGTGAATTTACTTCCTTCGAGGTATCCGAAAGCTCATCGGCGCGTTTGCGCATAGTTTCTGCAGTGTTGCCCAATCGCAGCACCACCAAATCACTGAGGCGGACCATGTGATCTGATTTCTTTTGCAGCTCATCACCAACGCCTTCAATTTCACTGACGGCTTTTTCTGAATTTTCAGACAATTCTGCGGATTTTGTCTCTAGAGTTCGAGCAACTTCCTCGACTTGAACTAATGACTTTTCGGTGGCTTGCTCCAAATTGTCCTTAACTTCCCCAATCTGCGAGCCGACCACACGGGCTCGGGCCGATGCACGGTCGGTGGTTTCTTCGAGCTCGGTGATATAATTGCGATACTGGAATGCAGTCTTATCAACTTGCTCGGCAGCTTCGGCGCCGGCGGTCAACAAATTTTTGGTGTCATCGGCGAGGCCCGCGCTCGCAGTTTTTACCCGCGACATCACATGATCGGTCGTCGTGCTCAAATTCTCGGACTCGGTATTAATCGAGTCCACGATTGTCGAGGTTTTAGCCGTTGCCAGGTCCATCGCTTCGTTAAGATTTTCTGCCTGATTGGCCAACATGCCCGCAACCGTATCGGCCTGAGCTGTCATTTGATCAGAGCGGCGGGACATATCTTGTGCATGTTCACGCAAATTCTCAGTTGTTGTCTCAACCCGCTGCGCCGCCAATTCAGTGGCACCAGATAAAACATCGGCATTAGAGGTAAGATCGCTGCCCATTTTTTCCGCCCGCGCGGCGGCTTCAACCGAAATCGCCGCCAACTTTTCTGAACGATCTCTAAACATTTCAGCCGTCTCATGGGCTTTGCGGGATGAATCCTCTGCCACTCGCATTAAATCTTCGCCGCTTTTCTGCAAGGTATTGGTGATATCTTCGGTACGCGCGGATGCCTGCTGCGACACATTGATCAAATCGTGGCTCTGATGGTGCAAAACATTGCCGGCTTCGCGTGCCCGGGCTATCGCGCGGTCGGATGCCGAGACTAGATCTTCGGCTTGCTGGCGTAATTTATCACCCGCACTGTCGGCCTTTATGTTGGCTTCTTCGGAGGCGACTGAAAGCGCCAAGGTCTGGCGTTTAATAAGGTCAGAAGCTTCCGCCGCCCGCAAGCTGGCATCTTCCGAGGCGTTGGTGAGCGCTTGAGTTTGTGCCCGCAAGGCTTCAGTTATTTCAGCAACCCGAGTTTCAGCGCCATCGGCCGGATAAGTAAGCTGCTGCAAATGCCAACGCAACGCTTGCGTTTCAACCTGATAGATTTTGGTTTTCTCGAAAAACGCAACGACGATCCACATTAGGGCAATGGGCGTTGCGATACCGGCGGCAAGGCCACCAAGCTCGTGGGGCAGCAACTGGGAAAGATTATCCCAACCGAGATTATTAGAAACAAATATCGCCGAGCCGGCCAGCCAGCCGATGGTAGCCAGCACTGCCGCGACGCTTAACAAACGATAACGGGCATAAAATGGTGGTTTAAACTCAGGGGCAACGAGGCTATCGATGAGATTGGGTTTACTGTCTTGTACCCATTCATATTTTTCCTGAACACCTGATCGCTTGGCGTCTGACTTGCCGTTTTCCGGTGCGCTATCGGCATTGTGCACAACTTCAATCGGCGGATTTTTATCTGGACTGTCTGGCGCATTTTTCGCCATGTTAAGCTCCCAATATTTTCAGTTATGAAAAATGCTGCCTCGGTAATCTTATTAGCACTTTGGTTTAATCTAACATAACCGAAGGCTTCCTCACAAATACTCTAAATGCTAAGATTGTGATCAATATGCCTTTTAACCTGTGAATAAACTGTTAGAAATTTGTGCATAGTTTATGGATAACTATATTGTGCCAATCCTTTGCTTATCACCCGCCTAGGCGCTAAATTTAAAAATACTTCAAAAAATATCGAGGGAACCAGAAAATGGATGATCAATCTAGAATAGAACTTGAAGCAGCTGCTTTCCGCGGACTTGTTGGACACCTGCAACGACGTACCGATGCGCAAAACATTGACATTATGAACCTTGCCGGCTTTTGCCGAAATTGTCTTTCAAAATGGTATATGGCGGCAGCTGATGAACGAGGGATTGAGATGAATTATGACGAGGCGCGCGAAGTTATTTACGGCATGCCTTATGATGACTGGAAAGTGAAACACCAGGAGAAGGCCTCACCGGAACAGCAGCAGAAATTCGAAGACACCAAACCGCTGCACGCGAAAATCAGCGGTCACTGATTACTGGATTTGTCGCGCTGATAGTAATGGTAAAAAATTACCAGCGACAACAACGTTAAAACCGCCAGTGCGATACCGGTCTGGTTCAGCAGATCAACCGCACGGGCCACTATATCCGGCGTAGCCCCTTCCGAAAGACCGGCTGAATTTGCGATCAAGCCAGCAAAGGCTGAACCAAATGCCAAGCCCATCGTGCGCATGGTTTGAACCGAAGAGGCGACCAAAGTTTCTTCACCTGGCTGCGCACATTCGATAGTCAAGGCGATGACATGGTTATTTGAGGTGCCGACCCCCATTCCCATGACAGCCAGAGATGCACCGATCATTATCACCGGTCCCTCAACAGAAAATAATGTTAGGCCAACCGCGCCCATCACTATTAAAATACCGCCGCCAATAACCGCGATTTGAATCGCCCGGCCTTGCCAAGACGCAACCAATAAGGCGCCGACGGTCCAAGTAAACGAAAATAGTGCACTGATATAGGCTGCGACGATCGGCGTTTGATCATGTAAGACCTGCAAATACAGCGTCATGTAGAGAATGACGACTATGAACGTAAAAGTGAAAAACAGCAGGAACCAAAAGGATGAGCCAACAGCTGTCGTCGGCACCAGGGTGTTTTTCGGAAACATGCGATTGCTCGAACCGGCATCCCGGACCATGGCATAAGTGACCATCGCGACGGCGCCAAGAATTAACCCCGCTCGATAGGTATTGTTATCCGTTTGCGAAGTAAGTCCGACACACAATATACCAAGCGCAAACAACAGCAGTCGCGTAACCGGAAAATTATCAATTTTAGCGTCACCGGTGGAATGCTGAATA
The DNA here is from genome assembly GCA_018649245.1 of Rhodospirillaceae bacterium. GTDB lineage: Bacteria > Pseudomonadota > Alphaproteobacteria > Rhodospirillales > UBA2165 > TMED23. The sequence continues at coordinate 9,413 of JABIIH010000195.1, forward strand.
TGGCGCCAAACCAGGGCGCAAAAAATCAGCGCCAGCGGTACGATTGCCCAAAAGGCGCCACGCCACGATCCGAACTCGGCGAAAACACCACCGAAAGCCGGTCCAAACACGGTCGCCACGCCCCAAGTCGTAGAGATAAGAGAGAGAATTCTGGTCCGCAGTTCTGGCGGATAGACGTCGCCGATCAAACCATAGGATTGCGAAATGATGAGACCGCCGCCCAATCCCTGCAGTAGCCGCCAAGCAATTAGAATTTCAATGTTCGGTGCATAGGCTGCACCAAGATTACCGATCAGGAACAACAACCCAGCGATAACATAACCGTTGCGCCGGCCAAATATCTCACGCACTGGACCCGCACTGGCAGCACCGGCAATCGCGCCCACCATATAAATCATCACCGGCCACGAATAGAGCTCAGTGCCGCCGATATCTTTAATCACCGTCGGCATAATTGTCGTAATGACGAAGGTATCAACGGCGAACAGCAGAATACCAAGATTGATGATCAGCGTGTAGATCAGCAAATCTCCGCTGAACAGCCGTTTCCAGGTTGCCTGATCTACGCCATTTTTGTGATCAGTATTTGTATCCGAAGACATGATGAATATTGCCGCGCCAATCCGGCGGATTGCAACCTTCGAATTTTGCCCCTGACCTAAACCGCAGTAGCACATAAATACCGCTTGGTAATTTCTGTCTTTACTTCGATGCGCTGCACTAATATTTGAAGGGGCAGGAAAAGTCGTATTTTAAAAAA
>JABIIH010000099.1 GCA_018649245.1 Rhodospirillaceae bacterium
CAAAATCCTGCAGTATGAGTTTGACGATACCATCTTCACGCAGTTCCACACCCAGTTCGACTTCCGGTGTCTGTTTGGCATCATAGACCGGGAAATAAGCCAGCCGCATGTTCCAATTGGCGGCCTTGCTCAGCACTTTAGACAGCCGGGACGACATTTTTTCTCTGCCCGAGCCGGCGCCAATAACGGCGCTCACTTCATAGGGGTTATCCAAGGTCGCACCATCGAAAATCGCCTTGGTGAGATGTTTGCCGCCTTCAACCGACTTTTGGATGAGAGTTTTGATATGCGCAGTTGGAAAAAGTGTACCCTTTTTCAAAACCACTCGCTGAGCAGTGGGTTTGGTATATTCAGCAATACCACCGAGCCCGGTACCGTCCAGCGCCGCCACACCTTTGATCTCTTCTGTTTGCTTGCCGTTAGTCATCTCGGTCACCCGGAACCGGAAACCCAAGCCATCTTTAGCTTCCCAAGTCACCTGCGAGCGGACATTTTCAATTTCCGGCCGATTACCATAGCGCAGCCGCAAATAAACTTTGCTTTCAACCGTCCAGGCATCGCACTGATCTTTAAATTCATACGTCATGACGCCACGTGCACTCGTCAATCCGCCATTCGCGCCGGCCTTAGAGAGATGCATGGCATAAACTGCCCGATGCGGCACTAAATTGGGCACCAATCCAGCTGCTGCTGCAGGTTGAATGGTGACCGTGGCATAAATGCTAGCGATCACGGCGGCACTTAGAATTGGCAGGGCATAAAAACGCATACTATTCGTATCCATATTTTTATTAAGGTGTCGGGCTCATCCTAAATCATCCGGGCTATTTTCGCCAAGCTAAAGCGTCCCACTTAATTATCACGATTGCGCTTTACCGGCGTGATGCCGCCACTTAACGGCAGGATCTACCGTTAAATAGGTAAATGAATCCGAGTAATGTTATATTCATTCCTTAACTTACCAGTGTAACTCATTGTTTTACATTGATTTATAGTTTGGCATGGCCTTTGCGTTGTTAATCGGAAGGTAATCTCTTTTGATTATAAAGAAGTCCGCTGGCAGGCAGATCGAAAGGAATTTTCGTGCTAAATAAATTGGTAGTTGAACAACCTCCAAAAGATAAAAAAGGCCATCTAACTCAGATAGCTGAAATAGCCCGGCGCTTTTGTGCGCTCGGCAGCGCGGTGCCATCTCTTGGTGAACCCGTGGTCGAAATCACCGATGAGAAAGAGTTGATGGAGGCGATCTCGCGTGTTCTCGGTGAGAATAAAACGCTGAGAAATAAATTAAACGAACAAGCGCAACGAATTGCCTATCTTGAGGAACTGGCGACCAGCGATGAGTTGACCCAGGTCTTAAATCGCCGCGGCTTTGAAGCTGAATTGAAACGTATATTGGCCCGGGCCAAACGAACCACTGAACACGGCGCCCTGGCTTACATCGATCTTGATGAATTTAAACCAATCAATGACACCTACGGCCATGCGGCGGGTGATGAAGTGCTGCGAAAAGTGGCGAACATACTCGTTGAGAAAACTCGTGATACGGACGTCGTCGGACGTCTCGGTGGTGATGAATTTGCCATTATTTTAGTAAACACTTCACGTGAAAGCGTGTTAGATCGCGCCGAAGCCCTCAACAAATTACTGAACGAGGCCTCAATTACCTGGGAAGGCCACCGCCTAACCATTCACGCCAGCTTCGGCTTGCAAGCCTATCAATCAGACGATGATGCAGACTACTTGCTGAAAAGCGCTGATGCGGCAATGTATAAAATAAAGCAAATAAAAGAAACCGACGGCAGGCGCAGGATACGGCCTGTGGTATTAAATTCACCGGACCTTTGCCATCCTGAAGCACCCCGGATGGTTGGTAATGCCCAAGGAATCTAATACCAGTATCGACTTCCGCACGGATCCCTATTTTGAAGCCCCGCTCCACCGCTTTGAAAGTGATCCTGGGCTTAAGACCTTGTTCAGTTTGGAGAAAATTGCCAAGCGCTACAATGTCTGCGCAATTTCACCGCGTAACATGATCGAATTAAGCCAAGACTTGTTCTCATCTGGCCATTTGACCAAGGATCAACACGATGTGCTGTCCTTTCAATCTGAATTAATGCCGAATTTTGATGTCACGATTGGCGCCTTAACCGGTGAGCCAGCCGATCCGGACCGGCCCCGTGACTACACCGAAATTTGGCGGCGTCGGCTGGAGTTTGAAATAAAGCATGCCGAGAATGCCGAACGGATTATCATCCGCACTGAAAAAATTCTCGATTTGCTGGAAACCATTGAAAAAAAGCCGAAAATTCCGCGTTCTTTAAGCAAAATCAAGCCGCCGATTAACCTGCCGATTAGCTTGCCGATTAAACTGCCACCATTAGGTTTTAAAACCACAAATTAAGTCATAAAGTCAGGCAGACTTTTGATAAACTGCCAAATCCCCTTGAGATTCAGACTAGTTTTGTCTTCTGGTTCTGCCAGTTTTTCGAAATCACTTTGATCATCGTTACCACCGCTGGCGGTTTCAAAATTAGCAATCTCTTCGATGGAAGGCTCCTTGAGTTCGGCGATTTCTTCATCCTGGATTTTGCTTTTTGCCAGGGCAGCAGGTGGCGAACTTGGTGTCGGCGCCTCCAAGGAAAATCCGGCAAAATTATCATCTCTAGCTTTTTTATTGAGATTTATATTGCTGCTATTATTGGCATCCGCCACCAAAGTAAGTCCGTTTTGATGACCCTTAATATCCCGGCAAAGGGCATAAATATCCATCTCAGTAACCACGCGATGAACCGCGCAATCTTTGTCGACAATGAAAGAAAGTCCGTGATCGGTAATGGATTTTTTGGTCGCTGCGTAGCTGAAGCCATCAATCGCCCAAGAGGCAACCGTCACTCCGACGGGCACAGCGCAGCCGCTGACCAAAGCGGATAGAAATAGTATGGAGACGACTCCCAACCACCGTCTCATGGTAAACCCCTCAAGCATCCTGTTAGCACAAATTTTATTTTTAATGGCGCACTGGTTTTCCGTGCTCCTGGTTACAAGTATGCACGGGTTTTTTGAAGCCTGACAACAGTAAGGCCACCGATTATTGGTGTTAATACGTAGGATATACTACAGGTAGTGGGTAGGTAGAAAAGTACGCCTAAATAGACTGGTTAGCTTTCTTTAGACTCTTCCGAGTCTTTCTTTTTTACCTTCGGCAGATCGGCCTTGATATGCAGCTCTTTATAGCGTTCCGGTGTGATCTCAAGCGGTGCGTTCATCAGCAAATCTTCCGCCTGCTGGTTCATCGGGAAGGCGATGACTTCACGAATGTTCGGTTCATCCGCCAAAAGCATGACAATGCGGTCAATGCCTGGCGCCGAGCCTCCATGTGGAGGAGCGCCAAATTTAAAGGCGTTCAACAAGCCGCCAAATTGCTCTTCAACATCGCTATTGGAATAACCGGCAATTTCGAAAGCTTTATACATGATGTCCGGGCGGTGATTCCGGATGGCGCCGGATGAAAGCTCAACACCATTGCAAACGATGTCGTATTGATAGGCAAGGATTTCCAGCGGGTCTTTGCTTTCAAGCGCTTCGAGACCACCTTGCGGCATCGAGAACGGATTATGGCTGAAATCGATCTGACCAGTCTCTTCATCAATTTCGTACATCGGGTAATCATTGACCCAGCAGAACTTGAAGCAATCTTTTTCGAGTATATCCAACTCTTCACATACTTTATTGCGCGCCGCAGCGGCAAAAGAGGCAAAAGTCTTTGGCACGCCGGCAACGAAGAAAACCGCGTCACCATCACTGAGTTCTAATTCCGTACGTAATTGCTCAGTGCGTTCTGCGCCAATGTTCTTTGCCACCGGACCGGCGCCCTCGCCCTCCCGGAAGAAAATATAACCCAGTCCAGGCTGGTCTTCACCTTGCGCCCAGGAATTCATGCGGTCACAGAAGGCCCGGCTGCCGCCTTTCGGTGCCGGGATCGCCCAAACCTCAACGTTCGAATCTTTTTCAAGCATACCGGCAAAAATCTTAAAGCCGGAGCCGGCAAAAATATGGCTGGCGTTGCTCATTTTCAGCGGATTGCGGAGATCAGGTTTGTCGGAACCATACCAGCGCATGGAATCTGCATAAGCGATCCGCTCGAACGGCAACGGTGAAACTTCACGGCCCTCTGCAAACTCTTCAAAGACGCCGTGCAGCACCGGCTCAATCGCATTAAAGACATCGTCTTGGGTGACGTAAGACATCTCTATATCAAGCTGATAAAACTCGCCCGGCGAGCGGTCGGCGCGGGCATCTTCATCTCTAAAACAGGGAGCGATTTGGAAATATTTATCAAAGCCCGAGACCATCAACATTTGCTTAAATATTTGAGGTGCCTGGGGAAGCGCATAAAACTTGCCCGGATGGATACGGCTCGGCACCAAATAGTCGCGCGCGCCTTCCGGCGAGGTCGCGGTCAAAATCGGCGTCTGCATTTCCAAAAAGCCGCTTTCAGTCATGCGGTGGCGGATCGAGGAAATAACATTGCTGCGGAGCACGATATTCGAGTGCACTTCTTCCCGACGGAGATCGAGGAAACGATAACGCAGGCGGATGTCTTCGGGGAAATCTGCATCACCAAAGACCTGCATCGGTAGTTCTTCGGCGGGGCTTTCAACATTGATGTCTTCAATGCGAAGCTCGACTTCACCGGTCGGCAAATCCGGATTAATCGTATCGTCAGAGCGTTTTTCAAGTGTGCCGGTTACCGTCACTACCGTTTCCGCCCGAGCGTTTTCCAACACTTCGAAAATCGGCCCGGTATTTTCGATCACCAGTTGAGTGAGGCCATAATGATCCCTGAGATCGACAAACAGCAGATTACCGTGATCGCGTTTGCGGTGGACCCAACCAGACAGGCGAACCGTCTCGCCGGTATTATCGCTGCGCAGCTCGCCACAATTATGGGTGCGGAAAGGATGGAGGTCAGAGTTTGTCATAGCATCAAATTTTTCAAGAAAAGCGTTGGTAAAAAAGGAACGGCGCAGAGTAATCTCTACGCCGCGCCGGTTTTAACTGAATCCGCCGATTTTACAAGGGATTTAGCGAATTAAAGCAACTCACACGCTTCATCGAACTCAAAGCGTGGCAGTTTTTTGAAGATCGTGCTTTCATCACCGCGGCCGATGCTGACGATAAAGGCGGTTTTGACCTTGGTGCCAGACCAATAAAGCTCGTCCATGCCAGGTTTATCGATACCTTGCATCGGGCCGACGTCCAAGCCAACGGCGCGGACGGCCATCATGAAATAGGCGGCCTGCAAGCCACCATTCAAATTCGCCCACCAGGGTACGATTTCCGGGTTATTTTCCATCCGCTCCTTCATTTCGGTCGGACGATGCGGCGTCAATTTGGCGAAATGCTGATAGAAATCATGATCAAAACCGAGAATGGCTGTGACCGGCGCCTGCAACGTTTTACCACGGTTGCGCTCCATCACCACTGGGCCCAATTTTTCTTTGGCTTCGTCGGTGCGGACAAATTTAATCCGTAAGGGACAGCAATTGGCGCTGGTCGGGCATTGCTTCATTAAGTCGTAGATTTGTTTGAGCTGGTCATCGCTCACTGGATCATCTTTCCAGCCGTTAAATGAGCGATTGGCGTTAAACATCATATTCAGCGCGGCGTCATCCAGCGGTTGGCTGGCTTTGCGCGCTTCCCGGACTGTTTCCTGGGCGGCTAAGTCAATTTCGTCTTTTTCTGGTGCAGCATTCATGTGGAATTTCCCCATTTCTTTTTGATAAATAATTTGTTCCGGGTAATTACAACTTGGCGGCCAGAGGCGCAACCATTTCGCCACCATCAAGAATAAAAACTAACATTATTTTTAGGGCTTAAACTCAATTTTTTGGCATCTACCGACAATTAGGTTTGCGGCCCCTAAGACAGATTTGGTATAGAAGATCATCAAAATCAACAGTAAGAATTAAAATCAAATTACAGCTTTTGTTAAGTGTTCTGATTTGATGGTTTTACTGGGGGAAACAAATGGGAGCCGCTGCATTTCATAGGCAGGGGCAAAAGGCCAAAAGGCCTTAAGAAAGGAAAAAAATCATGAGCTTTAAATATTGTCTCTATTCAGATATTCACGGGCAGATCGCTCTCTTGGACGCTGTTGAAGAACGCGTCGCGGCTGAAAATCCCGACAAAGTTATCGTCATCGGCGATCTCGTCGGCCTCGGCCCAAATCCGGAAGTGATTGTCCAACGTATGATGGACCGGCCGGAAATCGAAATCGTGGTCGGCAATGTTGATCTTTGGGTCACCCGCAAAGTTTGGGAAACCACCAAGCCAAAAAGCCCGCATCAGGAGTGGATGTTCCGCATGATGGAGCAAACCCGCGAACGCCTCAATGACGAACAACTTGAATGGCTCGACAAACGGCCGTTTTCGATGACCTACACACCTGAAATGGGTCATGATTTCCACGTCTTCCACGGCACACCGTATGACATTGGTGATAATGATGCTTTCCCATTTCGCCTCACAGATGACGAAATCGCTGAGAAACTCATCGACTATAATTATGACGTGATGGCCCACGGTCACATTCATGGACCTTCCGTGCGTAATATTAAAAACGGTGACAAAGTTAACCAACTGGTTTGCGCCGCTGCTGTCGGCATGAGCTGGGATGGTGATCCGCGTCCCTCCTATGCAGTCGTTGAATATATGGGCGCCGGCAAATGGGATTGCCGGGTTGAACGCGTTGAGGCTGACAATGAAGCCCAAGCCAAGCTCAACGAGGAAAGCTGGATCGAACATGGCGAACGCATCGCCGGCATGATCCGCTCGGGCACCTTCTGGAACCCGGATCATATGCCGCACTAATTTACGACGTATATTGAATTTGAGGGGCGCGCTCTTGTGGCACGCCCCTTTTTCTCTATCCTGAGCCCATGACTTCCGATTGGGAACAGCAGATCAAAGCGCAGATCAGGCAACGCTATGCTGGACTTTCAGGTTCTGCAGAAGATGGCGCAACTAAAGCTATTGAACATGGTTACCCGGCTGACTTGATAAGCGAGATTCCCGGCGACCTGATTGCCGGATATTCCGGCTGCGGCTATCTTTTTGAGGATCTCGACTTTAAGGGCAACGAGACCGTGGTTGATCTGGGTGCCGGTGCAGGGCTGGACAGCTATATCGCCGCCTCGCAGCTTACTGACGGGGTAGTAATTTCCGTCGATATGACCATCGAAATACTCGTTAATTCACGACAGTCGTTAATTAACCTTTTGCAGAAAAATGAGATGGGGACTGGTATTGTGGTGAAAAAAGTTGCGAAATCAGCCTCTATTTCACGACAGTCGTTAATTAACCTTTGTGCAGATATCGAAGCGTTGCCGCTCAAAAACGCCTGCGCTGATCTGGTGATGGCCAATGCCTCGTTCAATCTCACCATTAGTAAAGAAAAAGCTTTTGCTGAGGCGTACCGTATCCTCAAACCGGGTGGGCGCCTGGTGGCCAGAGATTTGGTCAAAGACGGAGAGCTGCCGGCAGAGGTTCTCAGCGATCCGTTGTCCTATAATACCTCACTGGGTGGCGCGTTGGCAGAAGATGCGTTGATCACCGAAATCTCAAAAGCTGGCTTTAAAGATGTCACCCTCTCCGACCACCGGGAATTTTCCTATGTTCAATCAGTCAAAATCATAGCAACGGCAAGCTAGGCGTCAGAAGTGCCCGTAGACCAGCGTTGGCAGCCAAAGGGCGACCGGTGGAAAGGCAACAACCACCGACAGGCGGACAATATCGGCACAGAAAAACGGGATAATGCCTCTGAAAATCGCGTTTAAGGGTACATCCGGCATCATCGACTTCATGACAAATACGTTGAGCCCAATCGGCGGTGTGATCAGACTGATCTCGGTCATCATCACCAGCACAATACCAAACCAGATCAGATCAAAGCCAAGCGATTCAATCACCGGCACAAAGATTGGCACAGTCAGGAATATCATTGCCAAGCCTTCGACTACCGTCCCGAGCACAATGTAAAACCCCAGAATAACCAAGAGAACGGCGAAAGGTGCTAAACCCAGCGATTCAATCCAGTTGATCACTCCAGAGGAAATACCGGCAAGGGCAATGAAGTTGTTGAGGATGAGGGCGCCGATGGCGATCATAAACACCATCGCCGTGGTCTGCGCCGCTTCAACCAGAGAATCGAAAAAAACCGGCCAGGACATTTTTTTGCGCAACATGGCGAACAGCAAGGACCCGATAGCGCCGATGCCGCCAGCTTCGTTGGGCGTAAAAACGCCAAAGGAGATACCGCCGAGAATGAGCACAAACAGCAGGACAATGCCCCATACCCGGTAAAGCTTCTGGAACCGGATTTTCCAGCCGGTACGCTCGCCCCTG
>JABIIH010000098.1 GCA_018649245.1 Rhodospirillaceae bacterium
AGGGCTTTTGGCTACCGTCGGATGCCAAACCGAACCGCCGTTCCAATTGGGTCTCAAATGACATTCTAACGGGTACGCTCAAAGCCATCGAAGCCAAGCATGTCATGATTGTTGCCGATAGTTGTTACTCAGGACGGCTGGTGCGCGGCGCCAAAGTCTCAATTGGTGATCCGGAGTACCTGAAAAAAATATCCCGCAAGAAAGCGCGTGTGGTGATTACTTCGGGTGGGCTAGAGCCGGTCGCTGACAATGCTGGTGATGGTCATTCTCCCTTCACCTCGGCATTGCTGAAATCCCTGCGCGCCAACAATGGTGTTGTCGACGGCAACTCATTGTTTAACAAAATTCGCCGGCCGGTTATGGTCAGTGCGGATCAAACTCCGCAATTCTCTGATATTAGGAAAGCCGGGCATGATGGCGGCGATTTTCTGTTCGTGCGCCGAAAGTAAATAATTTACGAGACCGGCACGCCTTCATCACCAAGTTTATCAACCACTGATCTTACATGGTTGGAAAGCACCTCTATCAAAGCGCGGTGAAACGGATCGGCGACAGACATTTTCTTGGCCATCTGAGCTCGCGATATAACCAGCAGCTTTACTTCATCCTGAGCATAGGCCGAGGCCATGCGGGGTTTATCGTTGAGCAAGGCCATTTCACCAAACAGGCCGCCTTTGGGCACTTCACCCAAGACAACTTCTTCACCGTTGACCTTTCGGGTTATTTCGACCACGCCTTCGGTCACAATAAATGCCAGATCGCCTGACTCACCTTCCCGGAAGATATAACGACCGGCTTGTATTTCGCGGGTTTCTAACCCACTTGAACGCGCCTTCTTATCTATATTTTCCATGAATTAAGCCTAAGAAGCTCGAATATTAGCCTGAACCAATTGATCCGCTAGCCCTCTGATATGACTGGTCAAAATATCAATCAGAGCGCGGTGAAACGGATCAGCGCTTTCTAATTTTTTGTGAAACACTTCACGCGAGATAACCAATACTTCGACGCTGCCTTCAATGGCGCGGGCGGAAGCCATACGCAGACCATTATCGATCAGCGCCATTTCGCCGAACATGCCGCCTTTTATTACCGTCCCGATGGGATTGTCTTTGTCCTCAATGACATGCGAAATTTCGACTTTGCCGTTCAAGACGACAAATGCCAAATCACCGGATTCACCTTCCCGAAAAATATACTGGCCTTCTAAAAAAGCGCGTTTTTCCGTACTGGCGCCGCGCTTGATTTTTCCATCATCATCTTCTTTTTCAGCTTTGCTATCTGTAGTGGCGTCTTGATCATTCATCACTGATCCCCTCCAAACACCGTCAATCTAGCACGTCGTCACAATAATCCAAATAGTTGAAACGAAAATTTTACGGCAACCGGCCCTGGATTTGCGGCGAGTCAGAAGTATAGCGGTAGCAGCGGAACATGATATTATTGCCGGTATAAGCCGGATGCTCGTATTCAACAAAATAAGGCGAGACATATTCCCAAACGATCTCCCCTTCCGGTGTGACTTCGAACAAACGGCCCCAGAGACCTTCGCAGATCAAGGTATTGCCGGAAGACAGGCGCTGACAGCCGCTGATAAACCAGCTGACGAAAGAACGCCGGGGCGTACCTTGATATACCCAAACTTCTTCGTTAGTCGCCGGATCAATCTCGACAACCTGCGAGCCGGTCTCGGGACCATGAATATGAACATCGGCGCCATTGGCAAAGAATAATATATTGCCGTTCTCCAGCATCTGCACATCATGATGTTGTCCGTAGGCGATATCCCGCAGTGACCATTTAATTTTCTTGGTCTCATAATCGATCATTGCCATGGTGTTGTTGTAGCGCCAATTGACAATCACATCGCCGTTCGGGCATGGCGAAATTGTGTTGGCATGAGCATATTCGTGGCGGTGGACGGACGGATCAATTGGGAAGTCATCCTTGTCCATATCGGTCAGCACATCCCATTCCCAGACGATATTTCCTTTGGGATCGATTTCACGGATGACATCGGTAAAAATCGCGCCGTCGTGCTCTTCCCCTGCCATACCACCTGGAATGGTTTTCCACACATCCGGATCAGTTTGCTTGGTCCAGGCAGCGTAAACTGTATTGCCATTGGGCTTACGGCGGAAATCATGATGCTGCAGGTGATCGACATGCTCCCAGACGATATTACCGTCCCAGTCATACTCGATTAAATGACCACCCTTGGCCGGCAAAAACGGATTTTCTTCCTCCGTTCGAATGGCCGCCAGCAAATTACCATTTTCCAGCAAATAAGCATAATTGCCGACATCATTGGGCAATTCCCACTGATGAACGACATTGCCGTCCATGTCTATCAGATAGGTGTTATAGAGCCCGAGCGGCGTAAACAACGTATAGCCGGGGGTCGATTTATTCGCATTATGCTGTAAGACGCCACTGCGTGGATCAATTGCTGGCATTTTGAAAACCTCCCTTTTATATTTCTATTTAAGCTAACTTGGATCGCCAAGTCGACCGGCAATTTCAGCCGAGTCGGCTGCATAGCGATAGCAGCGGAAAATGGAGCGGCCTGGTTTATAAGGTGCTTGGTCAGATGCATACGGCGAATTATAGTTCCACACAATTTCACCGTCGCGCGTGACCTCAAATAAACGTCCCGAGCGGCCTTCACAAATTAACATATTGCCGTTCGGCATTGGCTGGCAACCGCTGATAAAGGGACTGTCAAAAGTATAGGGTGGTGAGCCGACATATTCCCAGACCGTTTCATTAGAATTGGGCTCAATTTCAAAAATTCGCGAGCCTTCATTCGGTCCGTGATACGGTCCATGAGCGCCATTGGCGTAGACCAAAATATTACCGTTCTCGAGCATTTGGACATCGTGCTGATGCCCCAATTTCCAATCACACATTTCCCAGGAGAATTGTTTGGAGTCCCGGTCAATGCGGGCAATTAAATGATTTTGCCGAAAGCTGATCAGATAATCGCCATCCGGCAAGGGGCAAATAGTATTGGCATGCGCCCATTCCTTACGATGCTCAATCGCACAAATCGGATATTTGCTGTAGTCCTCGATATCGGTGGCGAAATGCCATTCCCAGACCGTATTACCGTCTTTATCAATTTCCTGAATACCATCGCCGTAAATACCATTTTCGTGCTCAGATCCTTCACGTCCACCCGGTACCTTGGCGGCCAGTTCTTCCGGCATAAGTTCCCAGCGGACATAGCAGGTGTTACCGTTTTCGAGGCGGCGGAAATCGTGATGCTGGAAATGGTCGGTATGCTCCCAGACGATGTTACCATCCCAATCCATTTCAACAATATGACCGCCTTTGGCGGATAGTCCCAAGACCTGCTCGTCTGTCCGGATCGCCGCCAGTAAATTACCATTCGGCAACAAATAAGCGTAATTGCCCGGCAGGCCGCCCATTTCCCATTCGTGAACGATCTTTCCGTTCATATCCGTGAGCTTTACCGTTGACGTGCCAAGCGTCCAAAAAATGGTGTAACCCGCTGAAGCTTTTGATTTATCGTAGACCGATACGCCATCGTTTTCGTAAAGCATATTCCCCCCTATTTGGATATTAAACTACTTTTTTCTGAAACTAGTCAGACCGTATTCGAGGCACAACGTCAAGGCCAAGCAGAGCATTTCTATGATGCCAATTTACGCCACCCTATAACTTCTGAGCATTTTCCAATATCGCCCGAAGCTCATCGTTAATTGGTTGCGACTTTTGGGTCTCAGCATCGAGGCAGACGGTAATGACTTCGTCTACTGCGATACACTCATCGCCACTAAAAATGCCCTGCCCCAAAACATAGGACGTGCGGCCGATTTTTGTCACCACAGTGCCGATATCAACACTTCCCGGATAATGCAGGGTCTTGAAATACTCAACCGAGAACTTCACCAAGGCAAAGCCGGCCAGAATATCATCGCCGAGCGTAATCATCTGCTCGTGGCGAAACTGCACCCGGCCATCTTCAAAAAATTCATTGATGGCACCATTATTTACATGGCCATTAGGATCGAGATCACGATAACGGATGGTGGCACTGGTCCAGCTCACATAGGCGTCTCGGGATTTAAGATCTGGCTCCTGGGTGTCAGTCATTTCTAGCAGGCCAAGTTGTTTCGAGTATTTCGATCATTATTTTGTCCATTGGCAGATTAGCTTTAAGCGTTTCATAGCTTTGCTCAGCCAAGGTCGCAAGATCAATATCACCCATGCAATCATTTGCGGTTTGGATAAGTTCATCCGGACCAGCGGTAATACAAAGGTCGGTATAGGCGTTGGTTGCTCCGGTATACTCAAGCAATACCGGCACGCGATTTATCACTGAGTGACAAATTCGAGTGACGGAGACAATGCTATGATGATCGGTTTTCTGCAGCGACAGATTAACGCGGCTGCGAGCCATCAAGGCATCTCTAAGATAAGTCGGCACCGGCATCGCCGGGTAATAAACCTCGTGGCCGGCTGAGGATATTTCGGTAACCAGTCTTTGGCGACGGTCACAGGGAAGACCGCACATCAGAAAATCAATATCCCGCTCATCGTCTGGTAGCTGTTTTATGTTCTCCAGCTGTCCGAGATAACCAAATGGCAAATAAGCAGTGTTTGGATTCATGACCGAGCAAGCCTCGACAGATTCTTCCAACATACACCAGACAAACTCGGCGTTTTTGGCTGCCAGCTCAAAGGCCGCCAAGGTCGCCGGGTCGTCTCCTTCCGCGCCATAATTCCAGGTCCCATCAGGCGCGATGGCTTCGGTACAAACCAGCCCATATTTAACGCCGGTCATTTTCAGCTGGTTGGGAAAACTTGGTTCCGTGTAAAAGCGGTCAAAGAAAAGGTTGAGAGCATTGGGATCGAGTTGGCTGGTGCCGGTTCTCACTTCAAGGCCCTGGCTTTCAAGCGCGCAGCTCACAAACCGCACACTGTCAGCCATCATCTCCCAGAGATGCGGATTCAAATTGCTCAACATGATATTGACGTTCATATGAAAACGTATAGCGAGATTCTGCTGACAGGTCACCCGGGATTAATTAAGGGGACAGTTTACTCAATTATGCTAGGACCCAGTTCCCGACTTCGGCGGCCAGGATTTATGGACCACACCCTCGGGTTTAAAGGCTTTAAAGACAAAGGCAAAGGTCACATCATGGACTTCATCTTTAAGCCCATCTGCGGTTTTGCGCTGGACGATGACATTACCGACATCCTTGCCTTTGGCAATCGTTCTGGTATCGAGCGCTGAGTTCTGCCCGGGCTCCCAGGAAATCACCAGGTCACCGCGGGTGATTTTGCGGTGCTTCTTTAGTACATCCAAGGTCCAGGCCTCATTGCCGACAACGACAATGCGGGCGGTGGCGCGCATATCTTTCGGCAAATCACCTTTGTAGAGGAAAGGATAGCGGCTTGAATCGTAGCCAACATAGGGGTTTGAGCCATAACCGCCAAAGGCGCGATCTGGATTGAGGACCTGACCATTCGGAAAGCGTTTTTTAAATTTGGCGAAAGCCTCGATGCGCGATGGCAGCATTTTCAACCGCGTGCCGGTATACTCACCGATAATCGCTTCGCCGAGAAATTGCTGCCACCAGCTTTCGGTCTGGCGGTCATACATAACGAGATCGGAATTTCTGAGATTTCCGGTGGTGCCGAACTCAAGCTCGCGGTCGCCGACTTTAGCATCAAACACAATCGCCGCATTACAGAGCGGGCAATAGGTCACCGTCACTTTCTTGCCGCCGATCCGGTCGTTGACAATCTCGTGGCTCATCAAAATGCCAAGCGGATAGGCGCGGGCGTCACCATTTATTTGCACACTGATTACCGGCACCATCGGCGCCAACTCAACCTCACCAACCGGCTTAAAGGTCGGCTTATCAATCGAAGGAATGCCGTCTTTCCTGGGACCGCCTGAGATGATTTCGCTGCGATCGACCGAGGATTTATCGAAATTGGTTTTCGGCCAGGAAATTTTCCACAGCACTGAAGAGCCCGGCAGCAATCCCGGGATAAACCACCAGATAGCAAACAGAATAACCACGCCCCACATCAGGGCCTTAAAGCTGAAAA
The DNA here is from genome assembly GCA_018649245.1 of Rhodospirillaceae bacterium. Classification (GTDB taxonomy): domain Bacteria; phylum Pseudomonadota; class Alphaproteobacteria; order Rhodospirillales; family UBA2165; genus TMED23. Next base: position 6,091 of record JABIIH010000098.1, read on the forward strand.
AACTTTTAAGCGCGTTCATGTGATTAATGTGGTGCCGAGACCGCTCAAAGGCAAAACACAAATCCTCACAATGGGGTGATTGTGGATTGAGGACATCTTCTTGGCACATCCTATCGACCAGGATACAGGTTGCCTAAAGCGTCCGCGAAGTAAGTTCACACAGATTTTAGTTGTGGCTTAAGAGATAAACTTTAAGAATACTCCATGGCATTATCAGAAAATATGCGGGCGAAGGTTTGGCTCTACATCCGGATGTCCTTGGCCGCCGGGCTGCTCGGTATCGGCTACGGCTATTACCTGCAGGTGATGGGCCGGGTCGAGATGACCGGCTTCCTGCATGTCGAGTTTGCCATCCGCGGTATTATTATCGGCGCCTTGTTTTGGGCCTTGCAGATTTTTATCATCAATGGCCCCAAGGGCGACCGCCTCAAAGCCATGACCTATGGTCCAAAAGTGCTGATTAAAACCATCGGTTATTTGGTGGTGATCGAGATCGGTTTTCTGATCGGCGATGTGATTTTTAACTTCGAAAAATACCAGACCTATTTGGGCAAGTAGCAACCATGCTGGAAAAGCTGCAAAAATTTAATAAGATTTTCATGCGCATCACCTGGGTATTCCTGATCATCGGCAGCGTCGATCATTTCAGTTGTGAGCTTGAAGCGACCATGTTTGCCTGTGAAAATCTGCCGCACGAGATCGCCCAATATAATCTCAAATTACTGTGGCTGATGGTGGCTATCATATTCTTAGGCGAAGTCATGGCCTGGATACTAAAGCGCCGAGCCCAAGCTGAATAGACTATCCTATTCGACTTTCCGGTATTCCGCTTGCAGCGAAATTTCACCCTCAGACTTAATGATACCACGCTCAGCCAGATCAATAATATGCGAGAATACAGAATGCCGGGCGGCTCCGGTGAGTCTCGGGTCCAAATCCTGATACATCCGCTCGACCATGGCCGGAATATTGGTGACGCCTTGATCCAGGCAATCGAGGATTTGGGTTTCCCGCTGTTTACGGTGCACCATGATGCCCCGGACATATCGTTGAGGATTTTTAATCCGTCCGCCATGGGTGGGATAATAAACCTCGTCACTGCGTTCAGCCAGCATCCGCAAACTCGCCATGTAATCGGCCATATCGCCATCCGGCGGCGAGACTACAGTGGTTGACCAGCCCATGACATGATCACCGGGAAAAAGCGCATTTTCTTCCCGCAAATGATAACAGAGGTGATTTGAGGTATGGCCCGGCGTATGGACGCAGTCAAAAGTCCACCCCTCCCCTTCAACGACATCGCCGCCTTTGAGCACAAAATCCGGCACAAAATCCTTATCACCGCCCGCCTCAACCACCGCATCTTTGGCATACTTACCTGCCCCATGAGGGCCAAAGCCATAGGTCTTTGCGCCGGTGCGCGCCTTGACGAGCGCGGCTGCCGGTGAATGATCCATATGGGTGTGGGTGATCAGCTGATGGGTAATCTCTTCGCCCTCAAGTGCCGCCAACAAGGCATCGACATGCTCCGGGTAATCAGGTCCCGGATCAATGACCGCAACTTGGCCCCGCCCAACAACATAAGTGCCGGTGCCCATGAAAGTATAGGGGCCGGGATTATTGGCAACAATGCGCCGGATCATTGGTGTGACTTCAACCATCACCCCATATTCACACTCAAATTTGCGATTGAATTTAACGTCTTCTGTCATAGAATTATTTATTTAAACTCGTTGGGATTCTTGTTCCTCAAAGCGCAAGACAACCTTTAAACCCGGCAGATTGTCATCGAGCTCAATATCGGCACAATGCAATTGTGCGACGGCGCGCACAAGACTTAATCCCAAGCCACTGCCGGGCGAATTGCGGCTCGCTTCCAAACGGACGAAGCGATCGAGCGCCTGCTCTCGATCTGCCGCTGGAATGCCCGGACCGCTATCGGCAACTATCAGTTCCGGCCGGTTAGCGGCCTCACGCAACACCAATGTAAGATTGCCGCCTTCAGGCGTATACTTAACGGCGTTGTCCAACAAATTGGCCAAGGCCTGCGACATCAGATGCTTGTTACCGTATACAGTAATCCCCCGGGCAACATCGCTGGTCAGGGTCATCGATTTTTCTTCAGCGACCGGCTCATAGAGTTCGGCCATATTACGCACCAAAGCGCTGAGATTAAAATCTTTCGAATCTGCTTCAAGCTGGCCAGATTCCGCCTGCGCAATATTCAACAGCGCATTAAAAGTTTCCAAGAGATCAGAGGCTTCGTCGATGGTTTGCAGCAGAGCATCACGATATTCAACTTCCGAAGCCTCGCCCATCAGCGTGACTTCAAGGCGGGAACGCAGGCGGTTCAAGGGCGAGCGCAAATCATGGGCGATGTTTTCGGTCACCTGCCGCATACCCAACACCAAGCGCTCGATCTGTTCCAGCATATCATTGAGGTTATCCGCTAGGCGGTCCAACTCATCGCCACCACCGGAAACCGGAATACGCTGCTGTAAATCACCCGCCATGATATCCCGGCTGGTGCGGTTAATCGCTTCGATGCGACGGAGAAAATTGCGGCTCATCATCAGCCCGCCGACAAGTCCCAGCGCCAAGGTCAGCACCACCGCCCACGTCAGTGAGCGGCGCATAATTTTTTCGATGCGCAGCCTTTCATGGGTATCGCGCCCGACCAAAAGCTGGTAGCCCTGCCCCAACAGGAGATGCCGGCCCCGCGCCTGATGAGTTTCTACCTTGCCACCAATTGGCCGCTGGTAGGGAAAATCGAGCCAGCCGCCTTCCTGGGTCTCGACATCCGGCCAACCATTCAGATTTCCCGCCAGCGCTGTTCGTCTTGGATCGATTAGCAGATAAAGACTTTGACGCTCGTTGCGGGAGCGCTCCCGGACAATTGCCGCCAGGCCGGTGACGCCCCTCGCCCGATATTGCTCCGACAGCCCGGTGATTTCAGCATCAATGGTATCGTCCGTTTGAATGGCGGTGATGCCGGCTGTCCACCAATAGATAAAACCCAGCAAAACAAAAACCGAGACGCCAAACAGCACCAAATAGACCAGCGCCATCCGAAAGGCGGTGGTGTGTATGGTTCTAGCCAGGTTCACGGAGACAATATCCGGCACCGCGCACGGTTTGCAAAAGCGCGGTGTCGAAATCCTTATCGATTTTGGTACGGAGGCGGCTGATATGGACATCGATGACGTTGGTCTGCGGATCGAAATGATAATCCCAGACATTTTCCAACAACATAGTGCGGGTAACGATTTGCCCGGCATGACGCATCAAATATTCAAGCAGGCGGAACTCACGCGGCTGAAGCTGAATTTCGACCTCGCCGCGCTTGACTTGGCGCGTCAACAGATCGATTTCGAGATCAGCTACTTTGAAACTGGTTTCAACTTCAGCAGGGTTACGGCGTCGCACCAGAGCTTCGATACGGGCAAGCAGTTCGGTAAAGGCATAGGGTTTGACGAGATAATCATCTCCCCCGGCTTTGAGACCTTTAACCCGGTCATCAACGTCACCAAGCGCGCTGAGAAATAGAATCGGTTCCTGATGCCCTTCGGCGCGCAATCTTTCAACCACACTAAGCCCATCGAGTTTGGGCAGCATGCGGTCAACGATCAGCACGTCATAGCCGCCTTCGCTTGCCATCGCCAAGCCGTCTTCACCATCACCGGCATGATCAGCGACATGACCGCTTTCGCCTAGGCCTTTGATCATATAGCCAGCGGCTTCTTTATCATCTTCGATAACTAAGATACGCATGGCGCTACTTTACCTGATCAGATGGATTTTGAAATGTTAGAATAAAATTAAAGGACGCCTCAGCCCTATCTAGGCGCTGAGACGTCCCTTTCCCGTAGGTATTAATTCAGTTTCGACCTTGCCTAGGCCTTCTCCACTTAAACTTTTTTCAGGGGCAGCGCGACGAAGCGTTCATTAGCACCCCGCATCACTAGAAGAAGGACAGCGCGGCGATTGCTTTTCAGGGCCTCATCAATCGATTGGGCGACATCAGTGGGCTTGGAGACAGCTTTGTTTCCCACTGATAATATCACGTCGCCCTGATGAAGCCCGGTTGCAGCCGCCGCGCTGCTGGGCAAGATATCGGTTATGACGACACCCCCTTCGGCCCCCACTATGCCTAGGGACTTTCGGGTGCGTTCGTCGAGTGTGGCGAGTTTCATGCCACTAACCGATTGAGGTTTCGAATTTTCTTGTTCGTCTAGGTTGAGCTTAGCGAGCTTTTCGGCTGCCGGTGCTTTACCGATTTTGGCATCAAGCGAGATTTCTTTGCCATCGCGCCAAATCGTAAACTCAGCTTTTTCATTTACGTTGAGATTGGCCACCAGACGCGGCAGATCGCGCAGTTTGGCAACGTCTTTGTCATTCACCTCAAGGATGACATCACCGCGTTTAAGGCCTGCTTTCAGGGCCGGGCTTTTGGGCATGACGCGGGAGACCAAGGCTCCGGTAGCGTCTTCGAGGCCAAGACTGTCAGCCAGTTCTTTGGTCACACCTTGAATATGGACGCCAAGCCAGCCGCGTTCGACGGTGCCATTTTCGCGCAGATCAGCAATAATTTTTTTGGCTTGAGTTGACGGAATAGCAAAGCCGATGCCAACATTTCCGCCCGAGGGCGAAAAGATGGCCGTGTTGACGCCGATCACTTCGCCTTTAAGATTAAAGGCCGGACCACCGGAATTACCTTTATTAATGGGCGCATCGATTTGCAGGAAGTCATCAAATGGGCCGGCACCAATATTGCGGTGGCGCGCTGAGATGATTCCCGTAGTTGCGGTTTGGCCAAGACCGAACGGATTGCCGATGGTGACTATCCAGTCACCGACCCGCATGTTCTCCGAGGCGCCGAACTTAACGTAGGGTAATTTATCACCGGCATCGATTTTAAGCAGTGCCAAATCCGTTTTAGGGTCAGTGGCAATCAGTTTTGCTTGGATTACTTTGCCGGTGCTTAGCTTAACCTTGATCTCGTCGGCGTTATCGATGACGTGATTATTGGTGACGATGAAGCCGGCCTTATCGATGATAAATCCTGAGCCAACACCAGTTGTTTTTTGTTGCGGTGATTTTTGTTGTGGTTGCCCTTGATTGGGACTGCGAAAGCGCCGCTGATCACGTTCGTTAAAAAACTTCTCGAAGAATTCTTCAAACTGGTTGCCAGAAAATTTAGGTTGGCCGGCGTCTACAGTTTGGCTGACCATAATGCTGACAACCGCGGGGCTAACTTGCTCAACCACATCGGCAATATTTACCGGCAAACTGGGAACAGAAATATTTTTAACGGCTTTCACTGGAGCTTTTGAAGACAACACCGTACTTGCTTCCAAACCACCAATGGTACCGAGCAGAGCCACCGTTCCAATAATAGCTGTTGCGGCCACACCCAGTATGATCTTGTTATTCCTACTTTTTATTCTTAATTCTTCATTTAATGCGGGCATTTTTAGCTCTCCATCTTCCCTAAAGCGGGAAATTTTTGTCTAAATGTTTCTTGATCACGACTTTTTGGCTTTGATCAGTTGACAATGAAGACCTTAATAAGCACAACCTTGCTGCAATATTTCCGCATCATTACTATTTCGTAAGGTTATGCGTGGCAAAAATATAAACTGGTAGTTTTGGCAAGCTGGCAGTTTTTTGTTATATATAGAGCAACCAGAATGGTTGTTAAGTAATTAGAGTAGCTTAGAAATAGAGTTTAGGACCATGACACCCTCGACCAAGAAACAAGTTAAATGGGGCTCAACAATTTTTACATTGTTGTGGATCCTGGCCGTCGGGGTAGATCAATTTGGCGATTTTGGCACCTTTGACTACGGTAGTTCCGTGCGCGAAGAGCAGTTGCAGGAACAATTGAACGAATGCCGCGGTTCATTCAAGGTGCGCTATAATTGTAAGTCAGCCATATTACGCTCTCATGGCCGCGACAATATCAATTATTGGGGCTCCAAGATTGGCTGGACCTTTGGTCCCGCTTTATTAATTTATATCGTCTTCAATCTTTGGCTTCGCCGGGTTGAATGGAATGAAGAAAAAGAACGCCGCCGCTTGCGTTTGATCCGGATGGAGAAAAAACGCCAGAAAAAAAGCCGGGCCGCCTCGGAAGAAGGCCGTCAACGCACCATTGCGGCACAGCGGCGCCAGTCGATCAAAAAAGCTGAAAAAGACTCCATGCGGGTGGAAATGGACCGGCCTCTCAATGTCTTGGTCGTCACCCAGGATGATTTGTTGATCGACAAAATGACGCCGAGATATTTTGCTCAAGGCTATCATATTATTGGCTCAGATTTACGGGATGTCTTCCTCAGCTTTAAGGAAATTGGCTATCATATCGTCTTGATCGAAAATAAATTTACCGAACCTGAGCTCCATCCGGAAGACGCAAAAGATCCGGATTTCCCAGGCCTGCCTTTACCGGTCGCAACAACGATCAGCAAAATGCGCGAACGCAAAGACAATATTCGAGTGGTCAGCTGGGCGCAGGAATATGAGGGTCTATCTGAATCTGAATTAGCAGAAAAAGCTACTGCTCTGGGTGCCGACGTTGCTATCTCAAAATCCTCCGAGATTGAAGATATGGTTGATCTTTTCATATCTTTATTGGCGCGGAAGAGTACGCCTGATCCGGATATCTACGAAGAAGACGAAGAAGACGACGACTATTAGTATTATTTAAGCACTGTCTCCGCCAACTGGGCCCAAAAACTGGCACCGATCGGCAACACATCATCATTAAATTTATAGTGTGCACTGTGCAGTGGATGAGAGGTCTCGCCCGCTAACTTGCTGCCCAGCCGGACAAAGCATCCCGGCACTTCGTTGAGCATAAAGGCGAAATCTTCAGAGGCCATGGTCGGAGGATAGGCGACATCTATAGCTTCCTCACCAACAACTTCGGTGGCGACTTTTAAGGCGACATCGCTGCTCACGGGTTCATTGACCAGAACCGGATAACGATGATCATAATTTAATTCTATGGTCGCTCCATGAGCGCTCGCCACGCCTGCGGCGACGCGGCGGATCAGCGGCTCTAGTATTTTCTCCGACTCAACGGCAAATGATCGCGCTGTCCCTCTTAAGATCGCCTGATCTGGGATGACATTGTCGGCTTCACCGGCATGAAATTGGGTGACGCTGACGACGATGCCTTCTATCGGGTTGGTGGTCCGGCTGGAAATCGTTTGCAGCGCTTCAACAATTGCCGAGCCGGTAACAATCGGATCAATGCCTTGATGGGGAGCAGCCGCATGACAGCCGACACCAGTTACAATAATTTCAAACAGTGCCGCCGACGCCATACCTTGGCCCGGACGAATGCTGATTTTACCGGCAGCCATATTCGGCCAGTTGTGCATACCATAGACCGAATCGACTGGAAATTGATCGAATAGGCCTTCCTGCACCATCACGCCGCCACCGCCGGCCATTTCTTCAGCGGGCTGAAAAATAAATTGTATGGTGCCTTTAAAGCGCTTGGTAGCTGCGAGATATTTCGCCGCCCCCAACAGCATCGTGGTGTGCCCATCATGACCACAGGCATGCATTTTACCCGTTACCTTAGATTTAAACGGCAAATTCGTCTGCTCTTCGATATCGAGTGCATCCATATCGGCCCGGAGGCCCAGCGCTCCACCATCACCATTCTTCAAGCTGCCAATTACACCCGTTTTGGCTAAACCTCGGCTCACTTCTATGCCGAACTCATTTAACTTCTCAGCGACAAAATCCGAAGTTCGAACTTCTTCAAAGGCTGTTTCAGGATATTCATGCAGCTGATGGCGCCAATTGGTCATTTCCTGATGAATATCCTGGATTTCCTTGAGTATCGGCATAAAGCGGTTCCCGGCAATAAATTGGAATTAGACTAATAAATTAACTGTTTTCACGAACAGGCTTGACTTACTTGGCATTTAGGACAAATTTTTAATTATAACCAAGTAAAAACTTGGTTTTTTGGACCACAGCGACGAGGAATCGTTAGTCGCATGATTAATACTGTCGTCGAAGCAGGTGCCGAAGCCCTCACGGCGGATGCCCTCGATCCCTTCATTGATATTGAAGAAGAGATCAATCGCCTGCGCCGCGAGAAGAATGCCGTCATCCTGGCGCATTACTACCAATCGCCCGAAATCCAAGATATAGCTGATTTTGTCGGTGATTCCCTGGACCTGTCGCGCAAGGCCGCCGAGACAGATGCTGATATGATTGCGTTTTGTGGCGTTAAATTCATGGCAGAATGCGCCAAAACATTAAGCCCAAACAAACTCGTTGTGTTACCGGACGGCGAAGCCGGCTGTTCGCTGGAAGATTCCTGCCAGCCGGAAGACTTTAAAAAGTTCCGTGAGAAATTTCCTGATCATTTGGCGCTCAGCTATGTCAACTGCTCGGCCGAAGTAAAAGCGTTATCAGACATTATCGTAACTTCCTCCAACGCAAAAAGTATCCTTGATCAAATTCCGCCAGAGCAAAAATTAATATTTGGACCGGATCGACACCTTGGTGCCTACCTCGCCAAAGAAAGCGGTCGAGATATGGAAATCTGGCCCGGCACCTGCATTGTTCACGAGCAATTTAATGAGCGTGAATTAGTCAAGTTGATGGTGCGTCATCCAGAGGCCAAAGTGGCCGCTCACCCAGAATGCCCTGAAAACATCCTCAAACATGCTGATCACGTCGGCTCGACACGTTCATTGCTTGAATTCGTGACCTTATCTGAAGGACAGGAATTTATTATTGCCACCGAGCAACAGATTATCCATCAGATGGAACTCGCCGCCCCGGACCGGACGTTTATTGCTGCGCCAGGACCTGATGGCACGTGTAACTGCGCCAACTGCCCGTTTATGGCTCTGAACGATATGGAAAAGCTTTATCTCGCCATGTTGAACGAGGCGCCGCGCATTGAAATGCCGGAAGACCTCCGCCTTGCAGCCTTGGCACCTTTACAGAAAATGCTGGATATGTCGCCAACTCAGCAAGTTAAGAAATCGGTCGCGGCATAAATCCTGATATGGCTTTAGATTGGCCGGACGGCCTTGATCTCAAACTCATCGATAATATTATTGATGCTGCCTTTGCGGAAGACATTGGCCGTGGCGACCTGACTTCCCAAGCGGTCATCCCGGCTGACACCAGATTTAGCGGCGTCATGTCGGCACGCCAGGAGATGGTTTGTGCCGGCCTGCCTGTCGCCGGTCGCGTCTTTGAGCGGTATTCGAACAAAATCACCTGGAAGGCGAAAGCCAAGGACGGTGATTTGGTGGCAGCGGGCTCAGTTTTGGCTGATTTAGCCGGCCCAGCGGTTGATTTGCTGACCGCAGAACGCACAGCCATCAACATTTTGCAGCATTTATCTGGTATTGCTACCCTGACCCGGGAATACGCCGATAAAATTGCCGATCTCGACACAATTTTGCTGGATACCAGGAAAACCATCCCGGTCTATCGTCAGCTGGCTAAATACGCAACCCGTATGGGCGGCGCAACCAATCACCGGATGGCGCTCGATGACGGCGTGTTGATCAAAGATAATCATGTCGCGGTATCCGGCGGCATCACTGAGGCGGTACGCCGCGCCAAAGCTAACAATTTGCCCAACATCGAAGTTGAATGTGACACCCTTGAGCAAGTCAAAGAAGCAGTCGAAGCCGGTGCTGATATGATCCTGTTTGACAATATGAGTGCCGAAATGATGGTTGACGCCGTGGCAATTGTCGACGGACGTGTGCCGACTGAGGCCTCAGGTGATGTCAATTTAGCGACCATTCGCGCCAAGGCAGAGTCTGGTGTAACTCATATCTCGGTCGGCGCCCTCACCCATTCCGCCCCAGCCGTTAATATTGGGCTGGATTGGAGCGCTGAAACCTAAATAATTCCAGTTACTTCACCATTTTCATCCAGACCAATCTTATTTGCAGCCGGCTCACGCGGCAAGCCGGGCATGGTCATCATATTACCGGCAATGGCGACGATAAATTCAGCCCCACCGTTTAACCTGAAATCATTGAATTCAATGATATGACCTTGCGGGACACCTAACGCTTTGGGATCTGTCGAAAAACTGTATTGTGTCTTGGCAATGCAGACCGGCAGCCCGCCCTTACCCAAGCGCTCTAAATTCTCGAGCTTTTGCTGGGCCTCGGGTGTAAGGGCTATATCCGCCGCCCCATAAATTTTTGTCGCGACAGCTTTGAGTTTATCCTCGACCGATGCGTCCAATGGGTAGCAATATTTAGGCTCAGACTCATTTGAAGAAATCTCGATCACCTTGCGGGCGAGATCCATGGTGCCCTCGCCACCATCGACAAAATGTGTAGCCGTGCCGAAAGGAATACCTTTTTCACCACAATATTCTGCGACTGCGGTGACTTCGCCAGCGCTATCGCTGGCGAATTGATTAAGTGCTACCATGACCGGAACACCAAAAGACCGGGTGTTTTCAACCTGACGATTAAGATTTTCCGCCCCTTTCAACACCGCCTCGGCGTTTTCCAATTCGATGTCGGCCAGCGCAATACCACCATGGGCCTTTAAGGCTCGTATGGTTGCGACGATAATGACCGCATTGGGCCTTATTCCGGCTGAACGACATTTAATATCAAAAAATTTTTCAGCCCCGAGGTCTGCGCCAAAACCGGCTTCGGTAAAAACATAATCGGCCATTTTCAAGCCAGCGCGCGTGGCAATCACCGAGCTGCAACCATGGGCAATATTGGCAAAAGGCCCGCCATGCACCAAACACGGCGTTCCCTCCAAAGTCTGAACCAAATTCGGGTTAATCGCATCCTTTAGCAGCGCCGCCATGGCCCCGTTAGCATCCAGCTGTTTGGCAGTTATTAAATTTCCTGCGCAATCCTGAGCCACCACAATATTGCCGAGACGGCGTTGCAGGTCTTGGGTATCGCGGCTTAAGCTAAAAATCGCCATGACTTCCGAGGCTGCAGTAATATCGAACCGACCGGAATGCGATAGATCAGCGCCATTGCGGTTCATCGAGTGGGTAACCTTCCGCAGTGCCCTGTCGTTCATATCCATTACCCGCGGCCAGGTAATTTTGTCACGATCTATATCCAGCTTGTTATCCCAGTAAAGATGATTGTCGATAATGGCTGACAACAGATTATGCGCCGACGAAATCGCATGGAGATCACCGGTAAAATGAAGATTTATGTCTGCCGAAGGAATAATCTGAGATTTGCCGCCACCAGTACCACCACCTTTCATGCCAAAAACCGGTCCCAGGCTGGGCTCCCGTAGACAAATGGCGACTTTTTCGCCGAGCCGGTTGAGCCCGTCACCCAAGCCAATCGACGTTGTCGTTTTGCCTTCGCCATATTTCGTCGGTGTCATGGCCGCAACCAATATTAATTTACCGTCCGCGTCCGGCGCCAAGCCATCAACGTAAGACAACGGAATTTTCGCTTTGTCACCGCCAAAAGTAATTAGAACGTCGGCCGGAATGCCAAGCTTCCCGGCAATATCGTCAATGGGCACTGGCCCGTCTGCTAATTTTTGTCCGTTTTTCATAAATCTATCTTAACTGTTCCCCAAATCGATAAAACTATATAGAAATGAAATAGTTAGGAAATCGTTGCGGAATTGAGAATGCGGCGAAATAGTGATGAAAATTAGGTCGTTTTTAATTCCAGGAAACCGCATGTCTAAACCGCCTTATGGTCGTCTAATTAAGATGGGTCTGCAAACATTACTCGGTCTCAAACGCCAAGGATTTTTCATTCCCTATCGCTATGCCAACCAGCTCAAAGAAAGCGGTACTCTCGATACCTATCAGCCTCTTTTAGCAATGTTTGACGTCCGCAAAGAGGCTCAAATCGAATTCATCCAAATTATTAATAAATACTCTCAAATACTTGATAAAATTGGAAGAAATTCGCCACCAGGGCCGCGCTGGGGTCAAGATTGGTTTCCCAGGCTTGATGGTGCAGCACTATACACCATGGTGCGCGAACGCCAGCCTCGTTGTATCGTCGAAGTGGGTTCCGGCCACTCAACGCGCTTCATGGCGGAGGCAGTTAAAGATGGTGTGCTCACCACCAAAATTACGACGATCGACCCGGCGCCCCGGGCAACCATCAGTGCCCTTGATATCACGGCCATTCAGAGCACGGTCGAACAAGCCGGTATGGAGCCCTTTGAGCAACTAGCTACTGGCGATATATTGTTTATTGATTCGAGCCATATCCTGATGCCCGGTAGCGATGTTGACTATCTCTTTAATCGCGTGCTGCCGACATTACCCAGCGGTCTTATTGTCCACATTCATGATATTTACCTGCCAGACGACTACCCGCTTCGCTGGGCGTGGCGCGGCTATAACGAACAGCAGGGAGTAGCTGCCTTGCTGCAAGGTAGCGGGTTTGAGATATTATTCTCCAGCCATTATGCTGCCACCCGGCTGGCCGATACCCTTGCCGCCAGCGTGATCGACCGGCTGGAACTGTTTAACAACGCCGCCGAGACCAGTTTATGGCTGGAGAAGAAGTAGAGATTTACGCCACGAACATCAAATGACGAAGTAATTTTAGCCCCAAGGATTATTTGAAATGAAATTATTTGAGCCCCTGAATATCAACGGCATGGTTATTCCCAACCGGATTTTAGTGCCAGCCATGGTAACGCGCCTATCGGGTGAGGACGGCTTGATCAATCAAGACATCATTGATCGTTACGTCCGTTATGCGGAAGGTCAGGTGGGATTAATTGTCGTCGAAGCGATGGCCATACACGGCGCCAAGGCTGGCCCGTTGCTGCGTATCAGCGACGATAGTTTCATTCCCGGCCACGCCGAGCTAACCAAGCAAATCCATGACACCTCTGATTCAAAAGTGGTGCCGCAAATTATTCATTTCATGAAAATTGCCCGCTCCGGCTGGCGTCAAACTCTCGATATGCTGTCGCCGCAAGATATTGACCAGATTATCGAGGAATTTGGTGATGCAGCTTTACGCGCGCGCGAGGCCGGTTATGACGGAGCCGAACTTCATGCGGCGCACGCCTATACCCTCTCATCATCACTTTCCCGCCTCAACGCCCGGCGGGATGAATATTCAGGCCGTACCCTAGAGGGCCGTTTGCGCATGGTCGGCAAAGTTGTCGCCAATGTGCGGACAAAGGTCGGCAATGACTTCCCTGTTGGCATCAGGATGCTGGCCGATGAGTATTTGCGCGACGGCTATACCGTGAAAGATGCCAAATTAATTGCACTTAGAATGGCGCAACTGGGGCTCGATTATATTTCGCTTTCAGTCGGCGGAAAATTTGAGGATGCTGTTCATACGCCCGGAGAAATTCTCCATGGTTATTCCGGCTATTCCGGTGAGCGCTGTATGCCCGGTGACAATCACGCCGATATGCTGCATGTCCACCTCGCTGATGAGATTAAATCTTTCATCAATGCCAAAGGCTTCACGACTCCGATTGTGACAGCCGGTAAAATATCCAATCCGGCTCACGCCAAGATGGTTATCGAGCAAGGTAAAGCTGATATTGTCGGTATTGCTCGTGGACTTTTGGCCGATGCGGATTGGGCCGTTAAAGTGCGGGATGGCCAAGAGGACCGCATCGTTCATTGTACCTATTGCAATGTCTGCAAAGAATTGGATGGCGCCCATAAGGAAGTCCATTGCTTTTTGTGGCCCAAACACGCCCGCCAAGCGCCGCCTGATCAACCGGACAGTGACGCGCCGACTTGGGCAAGCAATGAAGGTGCACTCGATGCCACAGAAGAAGACGGTGTGGTCACGCTCAAATGGTCAAAAGCCGAGGGCGAAGTTTCGGGTTACGATGTCTATCGCGCCGACGACAATGGCGAGGTCGAGATTATCGAAGCCGTCAAAGGCTCGCGGTTGGTCGACCGCTCAATTTTAGCCGGTATGCCTTATCGCTATTATATTCGGGCTTATAATAGTGTCGGTCAGGCCAGCGTGCCGTCGAACAGTGTTCTTATCGACCCCGCCCTGCCCGATTACGCGGCGGCCGTTGTTTAGAGTTGGTAATTGAGGAGTATTTATTCAGTCTCTGACACGAATTCGCACGAGTTCTGCCTCGGGGATTTCACTGGCGCGGGTCAGGATATAAATTGCCGCCGGCAACATCACTCCTGCCATAATCAGCGGCAGCATCCAAGTCTTGGCAATGAAGAGCACAACCACAGCCAAGCTTAGTGACATCATTGAAACCGCCATGATTTTTGCTTTTTTAGGTATGATGCGGTGATTGTCCCAATTTGAGACCACAGGTCCGAAGTATTTGTGACCGTACAGCCAGCCATGGAAACGTTTTGAGGACCGCGCAAAAGCCCAGGCGGCCATAATTAAGAAAACCGTTGTCGGTATGCCGGGGGTGATGGCACCGATGGCGCCCAAGGCAACACAAAACCAGCCAAAAAAGATCAGCACAGGCCGTAACCAAGGCTTTGCCTCGGGAACTGGGCAGCGGTCCATGTGTTCAAGGTTGATCTTATTTTCGCTCATAATAGCTATATGAGAACCGTTCTCACCATATTCAATGAATTTCATCGACTAATTTACTAGGATTTTCACGTATATCCTTGATCGTGGTTAATTCTTGGAAATTAACGGCTATTTGTACGGATCAGCAGCATCTCTCAGGCCATCGCCAAAGAAATTAAAGGCCAGCACGGTAACAATCACCGGAATTGCCGGAAACAGTAACCACGGATAGACGGCGACGGCTTGGAAATTTTGCGCTTCGACCAATAATACGCCCCATGAGGTTACCGGTGGTCTTAAGCCCAGCCCAAGGAAACTCAAAGCGGTTTCAGCCAGGATCATTGACGGAATTGAAAGTGTTGCTGAGGCGATCAAATGGCTCATGAAATTAGGCAATAAATGCCGCGCAATAATCCGCTTTGGCGGCGCCCCCATCAAGGCTGCCGCAGTACAGAAATCTTCCTCACGCAGCGCCAATAGTTTAGATCTGACGGCACGCGCCAGTCCCGGCCAATCAACCAGCCCTAAGATGATGGTGAGGCCAAAGAACACCGTGATGGCGCTCCAATCCTCCGGCATGGCGGCTGAAAGTCCCATCCACAATGGCAATTCAGGTATCGAGCGCAGGATTTCGATCGTGCGTTGGGCGACATTATCGACCCAGCCACCGAAATAACCGGCTGCCCCGCCGATGGTGAGTCCAAGCAAAAAGCTAATGGCGATGCCGACCATACCAACGGTGAGCGAAATTCTAGCGCCATAGATCATACGCGACCAAATATCGCGCCCCAGCCGGTCGGTGCCTAGAAAAAAGAACGTGCCGCCATCAGCCGGACAAATCAAATGAAGATCGGCTTCAAACAGGTTCCAGAACTCATATTTATCGCCACTACAGAAAAAGCGGAGTTTTTGAATCCGGTTTGGATTGGGCGTGTAATCGCGCCTGAGAGTTTCCAGATTTAGCTTATAATCGAGGCCATAGACAAAGGGCCCTTCAAAGCCGTTATCGCTGAACAGATGAATCTGCTGCGGTGGCGCAAAAATATGATCGGTATGACGATTGAGCAGATCATAGGGAGCGATGAACTCGGTGATAAAGATCGACAGGTATAAAACTGCCAGAACAGCACCGGCGGCAACGGCAATTTTGTGGCGCTTCAATCGCCACCACATCATACGCCACTGGGACGCCATATAGAAGCGTTCCTGCTCAGCCGATAGTTCCTCCACCTCCTGCGGGTTGAAGGGATCAGGCGAGACGAAATGTTCGAGTTTATCGCTCATTTGCGCGTGCCCTCCAGTCGAATACGAGGATCAAGCACCGCTAGCAGCAGATCGGAAATAAACATCCCAACCACGGTTAGGAGCGAAACAAACAGCAGGAATGAGCCGGCCAGGAACATATCTTGGCTCGTGAGAGCATCGAGAATAACCGGCCCAGTCGTCGGCAAATCCATGATCACGGCAACGATAACAGCGCCCGAGATGACTTGCGGCAACAGGTTACCAATGTCGGCAATGAATGGATTGAGGGCCATGCGCAGTGGGTATTTCAGCAGCAATTTCCCTTCCGGCAGACCTTTCGCCCGCGCTGTTACGACATATTGTTTGTGCAGCTCATCAAGCAAATTGGCCCGCAACCGCCTTATCATGCCAGCCGTTCCCGAAGTCCCGATAACCACCACCGGAACAATCAAATGCTCTAGCAGCGACAGTATTTTATCGAACGTCCACGGCTGGTTTTCGAAAGATGGATCAACCAGGCCACCAATCGAAGTACCAAAATATTTACGCGCCAAGAACATTAAAATCAGCGCCAGCAGAAAGTTTGGCGTCGCCAGTCCAATAAACCCGACAAAGGTAAGTCCGTGATCACCCCAGCTGTATTGATGGGTCGCTGAATAAACGCCGATCGGAAAGGCAACAATATAAATAAAAACGATAATGCTAAAATTGAGAATAAGCGAAAATACAAACACTTCACCGATGACTTCCGTGACCGGCAAATCAAATTCGATCGAGCGACCGAAATCACCCTGCACAACGCCACCAATCCAAGAAAGATATTGCAGCCAAACTGGCTTATCGAGACCAAACTCTTCTTTTAAATACGCAATTTTCTGAGGATCGACCGCCTCGCCTTGGCTTTCCAGCTCAGCAATATAGCTGGTCAGATAATCTCCTTCGGGCAGTTGAATAATGACGAATACCAATGCGCTGACAACCAGCAACGTCAGGATCATCGTCAAAATCCGGCGGGCGAAATAATTAAGCATGGGGTCTAATTCAACTTTCTTTTTGTATTCTTCGCACTAAACCAGAATTGATCGGGACGATAGACGCCAAAATGCGCGCCGGGATCCCAATTATAAATTGCTACTTTCGGCACATTTCTTAAATTCTTTTTGGTCACAACTACCTGCGGCACACTGGATATGATACCAATCGAAAAAAGCTGATTGGTGTATATGTCAAGCATCTCAGTCCAAATACGATGGCGCTCGTCTCGGCTCGTGGCGCCAGCCCAAACTTTATTCAGCTCGGCCAATTTAACCGCCAGCGGCATATCAGTTTTCTCTCCAGCCCGGCCACGGGTTTCAACATGCTGGCCCCATTTTGGCCATTGCAATTGTTGCTGACTGGTTGGCGCCAGCTCCTGCGGGCTCGAATCCGGGCTTGGAATTCCGTTCTCCAAACCGAACCACATCGACATTTTAACCAGACCACTAAATATCCGATTGCGTAAAACATCGCGCTGCATCGGTTTTAAGAACAGTTTGATGCCAATATTGCGCCATGAATCACGGATTAGTTCCATCACATCGGAGGGCTCGGATTCTTCGGTCGAAAATACCACCGTCAATTCCAGCCGTTTGCCGTTCGGCAATAGCCGGATACCGGCCGGTGTTTTTTTGGTCAGCCCCATTTCATCAAGCAATGCATTGGCGCGTTTTATATCAAATGTCGCCCAACGTTTTTGAAACTTTGGTTGATAGAGCGGGCTTTCCGGCAACACCGTATTATTGCCTTCCCGCGCCAAACCATAATAAATCACCTGGTTGATCTCACGGCGATTAATACCGAGTGACATGGCCCGTCTAAACCGTACATCCCGGAATAGTTTACGCCACACCGGGTCTTGCACTGTCAAATTGGGGAACAATGCCCAGCGCGAGCCTTTGGCGGTTCGCCACAACAGGGTCGAGAAACCAGATTGCTTTTCCGATTGTTTGAGTGCCGTAACGTTACTGAAATTGAGTCCACGGGCCTGCAGATCGCTCTCGCCGCTGCCGGTTTTTATCGGGATCAATTTGTTGTTGGTCACATTCATCCGGACTTCATCGATATAAGGCAGCTGCCGGCCTTTAGCATCGATCCGATAATAATAAGGATTGCGCTTGAAGGCAAAACGCTTGGCCGGTGGCTTGGTGGCTAACATCCAGGGCTGCAGGGTCGGCAAATCCGGATTGGCATTTTTATATTGCTGGCCGACGGCATAATGAAGGGCCACCCAATTGCGTTTTTTAGCCGCTTTTACTTGTGCCTGCAAAGTCGCAGCATCGGTATATTTGGCATGGTACTTTTTCATATAATGAGCTGGCCGGTAGAGATATAACGGCCGTGCGCCCGCTAAACGGGGTAGGAAGAACGGATTTGGCTTGGACCAGCTATAGCGGATGGTAACATCGTCAAGCACCTCAAATTTCGCCCGTTCACCATCAACGATTAAAGCCGCCGGCGGACTTTCGTTGCGGACTTCAGTATTGGTCGCAACATCTTCCCAGTAATAGCGGAAATCTTCCGCGGTGAATGGATGCCCATCCGACCATTTATGGCCAGCTCGCAAATGAAGCGTAAAAATACGCCCTTCCTTAACGTCAAGCTTAGCCAATATATCCGGCTTGATGTTAAAGCTTTGATCGTACCCGGCCAATCTCGCATAACCATAAACCACCATTTGGCGGGTGTCTTTTTTGCGGCCCATAAGAATATTGAGTCGGCCACCGTGGCGTCCAGGTTCAACACCCTCTCCGGTAAAGTTTACAACTGACGGATTTTTCGGAATACGCTGGGCTACTGGCGGCAACTTGCCGGCTTCAACATCAGTCTTCAGGCTGGGTGTTTCGACGAGATCCATCGCCCGGGCTGAAGTAATCGGCAATGATACTAAAATAGATAATAGGCTGATTAAAAAAGATTTTTTCATCTTAGGATGCCTTTCTCAATTCAGCGCCGTCACCAGCAACGCGGACAAAATGCTGGTCGGCAATTTCCATCAATTGGGCATCGGCATCACCGTTTAAGGTAAAGGGAGCCGGCCAAGCTGCAGGCACCGAAGCCTTGCCTTCCATCAAGGCATCAAAATCCAATTGACGGTCAGGATCGGGATACGGCACAGCGGCTAAAAGGGCTTTGGTATAGGGATGAATTGGGTCTCGGAATAGAATTTCCCGGGGCGCGACTTCGACCAACCGGCCAGCGCACATAACGGCTATATTGTCAGCAACATAATCGACCACGGCCAAATTATGAGAAACAAACAAATAGGTGAGCCCAAGCTCTTCCTGCAGGTCTTTCAAGAGATTTAGAATTTGCGCCTGAATAGATACATCAAGGGCTGAAACCGGTTCGTCACATAACAACAGTTCAGGTTTTAAGGCTAACGAGCGCGCAATGCTAATCCGCTGGCGCTGTCCGCCGGAAAAACTATGAGGATAGCGATTGAGGAAGCGTGGATCGAGACCAACCAAATTCATCAGCTCTTTCACCATCTCAATGCGATATGCAGCGTCGCCAATTTTATGAATATCCAATGGTTCACTGACGATATCAAATACTGTCATCCGTGGGTTAAGCGACCCAAATGGGTCTTGGAAGACATACTGATATTTGGTCCTGAACGGAATTAATTCAGCGCCGCTTAAATTGGTTAAATTAACGTCGGTGCCGGCGTCATTAAAGATTACCTCACCGGTATCAGGCTTCAATGCGCGCATAATAATTTTACTGAGGGTGGTTTTACCGCAGCCGCTTTCACCCACCAGGCCCAGTGTCGTGCCGCGCTGAATATCAAAGCTTACATCGTCCACGGCTTTTATCGTATCGTGGCCGGAGCCAAACATGCCGCCTTTGCGGATGCTGTATGATTTGGAAATATTACGCACGCTTAAAAGTGGCCGCGTATCAGCAGCGTCAATTTCCGGACGTTCATCAGGTTCCAATAGATGACCGGTGGTATGCTCAATCTCGCGGATCGGCACTAGGCGCTCACCCGGCTTCATATCAAAATGCGGCACTGCGCGCAGCAATGATTGGAGATAAGGATGGGATGGCGCACGGTAAATATCGTCTTTCGTCCCGGCTTCGGTAATTCTGCCGTTATACATCACCACAATTTCATCTGCGATATTCGCCACTACTCCCAGGTCATGAGTAATAATGAGCACTGCCATTTCTAAATCGGTTTGCAGGTCGGCAATCAATTTCAATATTTGGGCTTGAATCGTCACGTCCAAAGCCGTGGTTGGCTCATCGGCGATCAACAAGGCCGGGCGACAGACGAGCGCCATGGCGATCATAGCACGTTGACGCAATCCGCCGGAAAGCTCAAAAGGATAAGTATCGAGCGCTTTTTTCGGATCTGGAAAACCTACGACCCGCAACATTTCTTCAACCGCTTCATAGGCAGTAGGTTTATTTACATCACTATGCAGCAGCATTGCCTCGCTAATTTGATTGCCGATGGTATGCAGCGGTGACAGCGACGTCATTGGTTCCTGGAAAATCATTGAAATACGGCCGCCACGAATGGCTTGCATGGCTTTGCCGTTGCGATCCAACTCGGCGATGTTAGTGGCCCCAAAACGACGTTCCGGACTTACATGCAATTCTGAGCGCTGCGGATCAGCAAACAAAATTTCGCCGCCGGTAATCATTGCCGCTTTCGGCAAAATTCCCATGATGGCTTGCGCAATCGTCGATTTACCGGAACCAGATTCGCCAACAATGGCGACCGTAGACCCTGGCTGCACCCGAAAAGAGACACCGGCAACGGCCTGCACTGTCCCAGAGGGCACCTGAAACTCAACGGATAAATTGTTTACCTGCAATAGTTCATTCATGCTGGCTGCCCACTCTCAGGTATCCTGATATTAAGCGCGTCTATATTGCGCAGCGTCGCACTACTCAATTCCAACTTATTCTGCATCGCTGCGCGAACGGAGTTGAGAACAACCTGTTCAAAATCGGACAAATTAGACTCAAAGCGAAAGGTATGACCGGCGCCTTTTAGACGTAACTGCATCCACCCATTACCGCCGCTCCGCCAAGTCGTAAAATATGACAGCGAAAGATCGGTGAGTTTTTCCCAGGGAATAGCTCGATACTTAAAAATCTTCATCGTAATCTTTTGTTCATCCAATTCTATGCGTGCAAATTGGCGGCACAATGTCCGCAATCCATAAAGCGCAAATAAAGCCGCGCAACCAAGCAGGATTAGCACACCGCCAGCAGCTTTCGCCCCTAATACATAGGGAGCAAAACAAAAATTAAACCCCACAAAAGCACGAAAATAATCGGCTCGAAGATTGACGAGGGAATAGCCGTGATTCGTTATCATTTTATTGAGCCTTAGGCCGTTCCTTTATTGTATGTACATTACTATTATCGGCCTGCAAAGCAGGTAAATCGTGATCACCATTAATATTTTCCAGCGATCTCGCTTGAAATTCCCAATTTTCAGATAATTGAAAGCTTTGCTCATCTATTTTAATCGGTTCTGTCATACTTTTAACGATTCTACTGGCCAATAGATCTACGGCATTTACTTCCGCAATCGGACTGACAATAAACGCAATGGTCATATCCTCGATTCGAGCTGCGATGTCGGTCTCACGCATGCACGCACTTACCCGATTGGCGACTTCCCGTAATAACCGGTCACCAACATCATCGAGCATCGCGCTGTTCAGATTAAAGTTCTTTTCAATATCAAACCACATTAACGCCGATAATTCTTTATACCGCTCATTGCGCGCAATTATATTATTCAAGCGATCCGTAAACAGGCGTCTGTCAGGCAGATTAGTTATTGCATCACGAACCGTCGAGGCGTCGCTGAGATCCCGTGTCGTGCGCTCTAGGCGATCGGCAACCGAACGGGTCACCCTCGCACTCATATCGACATCTTCTGAAATCAATTTAAAGAACACATCTTTTGAAATGCTCATGACATTCAGATTGCTGGCAGCCTTGATCGTTGCGGTTCTTGGTGCGTCACACAACAAGGCCAATTCACCAAACAAATCATTTTTCTTCATGGTGACTAGAGTTTTCGGGCCATCTAGAGTTTCTAGAATGACATCTGCTTCACCGCCAACGATGACATAGGCTTTATCGCCAACTTCACCTTGCTCGAACACAGTTTCACCGGCGTTATATTCATAGCGTTCACTGGCAAAGGAGAGCAATTTCAATCTTGAGCGGTCGAGGCCGCCAAATAGAGGTACGCTGGCAAGAACATCAATTTCATCGCCGAACCCGCCTTCGGCCCGGGTTTCTTCGACCGGTTGCTCGACTGATTCAGTTTTAACCTCGTCACCTTGAACGGCAACTTTACCGCCGGCGATAGAATAAATTTGGTCAAACGGCACATCGACTTCAATTTCACTCGGCACAAATAACAGGCTTTTACCTTCCTGTTCCCGGCGAATACTGTTCAAGACATTTGCCTGACTTTCGCCATCCAATCCCGTCAACGCTTCGTTCATAACAAACATGTCAGGTTGTTTGATCATGCCGCGGGCGATGGCCAATTTTTGGCGCTGGATATTTGAAAGTCGAGCACCAGCATTACCGACTTCGAAATTCAGACCTAAGCCAATAATTTCTTCGCGTAAGCCGGTCTCCCTAATAACCGCGGCCATTAATTCACCCACAGCATCAGCACTTTCAGCCCGTTCGCTGGCCAATTTGCCAAATAAAATATTATCCTGAACCGAGCCCGCCGAATTGAAATTCTCGGTATCAAAAAACTCAACCGCGGCGCTAAGATTCTCTGGCAAATTGTCACAAAAGACCGTGCGCGCTTCCAATAGCTGCAGAGCAAAATCATCTTCGATCAGACCAAGGTGATGACGCGCTGGTATTAACTTGAAGGGTAAGGCAATTAAATGTGCCCGGTCTTCATCGCTGATACTTTCAATACCATTTTGAGTTATGCGATTTAAGAGAGCTTCAAATTCCGGCAAATCTTCGGCGCTAATGAAACTAAAACGTTCAAAAAATTCGTGATCAGCTGGCAGACCGCGGAATAAATCGACCATAATTTCCGCCAAGCGGTGTCCCTTGGTTAGGAAATCATTGCTTAAACCACATTTCTCAAGCACCTCCAAAACATACGCATTCTCACCGAGTGCATCAATTTCAAATTCCTCACCCACCGGGGTGCCAAATAAAATATTTTCCGCCACCGACGCGTTGGTATTGAATTTTTCTTGTTCAAAGGATTCAACAAAACCGGAAATTTCCGCCTCGTCCAATTGCTGGCGCAAAATTTTTCTGGCCGACAATAATTTGCCTGCCAAATCCGGGCTACTATTATGATCAACAGTTTGGCGCAGACCAATCTGATAAACATCATCTTCCAGGCCAACCTGCGCCAAATAGTGAATTTCTTTTTGCGTTAACGCCGCCTGATCTTCGGCACCGACCATTGCCATATCGACCCAATCCGCTTGAATGTCATATGGACTGTTGCCGGAACCAATTGAATCGGCAACAAACCTAGCCCGCGTGGATTTCTCTTCATCTGAATAACCGGCCTCTCTCATTGGCCGGTGTTTAAGGCCATAAAGTAAATTATCGCGGATGGTGCCTGAAAATATATAAGGCTCTTGGCTAACATAAGAGAATTTTCGACCGGTCACAGCTTCCGGCATGTCGGTAACATTTTGCTCACCCAAGGTGATGCGGCCACCTGATGGCGATAATAGACTTGTCATTAATTGGGACAACTCCCCCTTACCGCTACCCGGCGCGCCAACCAGCGCGACATGCGACGGCAAATCCATCGACATGGATGCGCCATCGATTACCCGCAGACCATCATCCTCGATCCAACTGATATTTGCCGCCATCAATTTACCTTCAAGCGTCGGCAAATCTTCAACGTCGAGCTTTTGCTGATCCTCGTCAATCAGTTCGGGGATTTCAAATTTCTCAATCAACTGCTGGTATTTGATCTTGGAATCTTCCAGCCGCTGATAATAGGTCAGCAGCATTTTCCAAGGGGCGGAAACATCTTTGTAGGCACTCAAAACGGCAATCAAGGCACCCATGGTTATGTCGCCGTTGATAACAAGCAATCCACCAATGGAGAAAAAGAAAAATGGTGTCAGCAGAGCAAGGAAGTTGTTGATAAATTTTATAAAGAATTTCTTCTGGTAGATTTGATAGCGAATATTATAGATTCGACCGAGGCGATCAGATAAATCCGCCAACTCATATTGCGAGGTATCATTGGCATGTATCTCATGTGCGCCGGACACTGTTTCACCAATGCGCTCAGACAGGCGGCGCACTGTTAAGACGCGTTCCTTGCCGAGTAAATTTACTTTCTTTTGTAATTTCGGAATTAAATAACCCTGCAATGGATAAAGCGCTATAGCCGCCAGACCAAGCTTCCAATCCTGAACGAACATAAAGACCATCAAGGTAACTAATGTGCCGCCCTGATAAGAAGGTAAGGACAATGCTTCGCCAAAGAAACCACCGAGCGGCTCGGTTTCCAAGGTAACCATAGAGACGACTTCACCCTGAGAAGTTTTTCGAAATTGTGGTAATGGAAATCTGAGAACGCGTTCTAAAAGCTGAAAGCGGAGGCGGCGCAGCATCCGCTCACCTGCAGCACCACGATAGACATTAATAAAATATTTGAAGCCACCATTGACGAAAACTAAAAGCAGAAAAAGACCACAGAGCGTTAACAAATAGGGGACCTGCTCTAACTCCATGCCCAAATAGTTTTTAGGAAAAGCAAGTTCTTTACTACCGCTTTTACCGCCTAGCGCGTCATCAATGATCTGTTTTGGCAGCGCGAGATAAATAAAATAAAACGGCAGAGATGCACCAGCCAGAATTCCAAGAAACAATTGTTCTTTTTTGCTGTAGCGCAAAACGTATTGGAAAATGCCTTTATCCATAATCTATTTACCCCTGCCCCCAATTATCAACTCACAAATCAGGTAAGCGTTGTGAAATTAGTCGATTTTTTCGGTTACTTTAAAGATAAATCCCTGAAATTGCTCGATTTTTTTTATTATGTTTACCTAATTTAATTTATCCAAGCTTTTATCAGCCCAGCTGTCGTATCTGCTCCATTCATATTCAGCTCGTTAAGACCGTCAAGCGGTTGTTCAACTGCCGCATTTATTGTATTTGCGAGCCCGTCAATGGTCAATTCATCTTCAGGAATTTGGCGAATAAGTCCGCGCTCCGCTAATAGGCGTGCCCGCAGCGTCTGCTCGGTCTCATGTCCCCCAGCATAAGGTACGACGATACCGTTAGCCTTAGTGAGAAGGATTTCCATCAACGTATTGTAGCCCGCTTGTGAAACCGAAAGATGACAATTTTTAAGCAGTGTCACGAAATCAGAACGCGCGCGTTCTATCATAACTCCGGGCACTTCTTCTGCCTTTAGCGAATTAAAAACTGCATCAGACATGCTGTAGCCTACAAGAATACGCCAAGTTCGATCCGCAACCGTTGTCAAGGACCGAGCCTTCAAGGAAGTCCTGAGCAAATTCTCACCTACCGCGCCACTGCCCGATGAAACGATAATTTCTTCGCTGCCCTGATCACCTGCCGCTTTCATCGCCAAGTCTTTTTCCACCACATAGCCGGTGTAGTGCAACATGTCCTTGATATCTGCGGCCCGCCTAAAGGTGTTCTCGAACGGAATAAGCGCAGCATCACCGTGGATCAGAACATCGTCAAAATAGCTACGTGCCGTTTCCACCATTTCGACATCGCGCTGCGGTTTGTTCTTTTCGACCAGGATATCGCGCACCGAACATACGATGTGAGGACGCGGCGTGGCTTTGCCGGCAGCCTCTAATAAGGGGATCAGTTCAAACCGCAACTGCCGGCGGCCAAAGGGATAAAGCTCAATTATCAAAACATTTGGTTGAATTTCCTGGAAAATCTCAAGCAGCTTTTGTTTGCGCATCTGTTTTAAATCTTCATCCACCGGATTGCCCTCGGCATCAACCAGGCCATCAAAACTCCGGTCATTTGCTTTAACCGATGGCAGTTGGACAAAAGTCATACCACTGCTATCCAATACCGGGACATCTTCACCGCCCGAGATTACCGTCACCTCGAGCCCTGCGGCCGTCATGGCGCGGGCCAGAGTAGCTGCCCTTTTGACATGACCAATGCCCAGCAAATGCTGAACATAAAACAGGACTTTTGGCTTACTCATATTTGGTCATTTCGAGATTTAATTCATGGACGGATAATTTCCCGGCTGCATCAAGCTTGAACATCTGCGCGCAGCCATCCAACAACTTAACCGGCGGTTTGTTGACCATGTCCCAATCTATGGCGGCGGCGTAAAGAGCACGAATAACACCTTTGTGGACAACTGCTATGGTGGGCTGACCATGTTCCGCGATTTCGGTTAGCAACGGTGCAATTCGGACTTGCACCTCGCGCGGGCTTTCACCCTTGGGTCCGCGAAAATCCAAACCTTTAGCTTCCCAGGCCGCCATCAAATCTCCGTGCTCTTCGCGAAGATCTTTTAAGGTCCGCCCTTCCCACTCACCCCACGCCATTTCAACCAAGCGATGATCGGTTTCGGGTTCGCTGCCGGAAAGTATTGTCGCGGTCTCAAAGGCGCGTTTTAACGGACTGGCTAGCCAACGAAACCCAGCTAGCTCTTTTGGCATTATCCAGCCACCGACTTCAGCCCGGCCAGTATCATTAAGCGGGACATCGGTGCTGCCTTGCACCAATCCGGTGGCATTCCATTCGGTCGTGCCATGACGAATAAGGGCAAGCAGTGTCATTGGATTAAAGCTCTCAAAGTTTGGTCCAGGGTTTTGGCAGCCGCCTCAATGGAATGCTCATTTCGCACTATTTTAATAGCCGCCTCAGACATTTCTTTTCGTTCAACTTGGCCAGTTAACAGATCGCTCACTTTAGCAGCGAAATCCACGGCATTGCCAACCTCGCATAAGAGACCGGTCTCACCAGCGCGGATAATATCGGCGACGCCACCGGTCGCGCCCGCAATTACTGGCAGCCCCATCGCTTGCGCTTCCAGCATGGCCATACCGTAGGCTTCGTTGACGGCGGGCCAAACAAATAAATCGCAGCCGGCCAAAATCGGGCTTATTTCATTTTCCGGTAACTCACCAAGGAAAACTACGCGATCCGTCCCGAGATGAGATTCAACCTGAGCTCTCGCCGGACCATCGCCAATAACCAGCAGCTGCCAGTCTGACGTTTTAATGTTCTTTAAGGCCTGACCCAACACTTCATAAGACTGAAGCTTGGCATCGTCGCGCATCATCGCCACAGTAACCATCATAGGTAAATTTGGCTCGAGTTGATGGCGCTCGACAAGTTCGGCTCTAGCTTTTGCACCGTCTATGAGGGACGGCATTTTCATAAATGGCTTTAAAGATATCAGTTTGCTCGGGTCTTTCATAACCGGCAAGACGCAGACGCTATCCAGCGAATTTAAACTGATGATCGCATCGGCGTGCTGAATAATATCGCCTAACACCCGATGGCTCATATCCCACGGCCCACCGGCACGCTTGGGCGCGTAGGATACTTCGGCCGCGACGTACGGAATATTAAGCGCTTTTGAAACCAGCGGGCCAATCCAATCCATCGCTTTATAATATAGACGATAAGTAAACCAGATATCCGGACATTGAGCAGAATCGGTATATTGAGCAATCAACTCTTCAGCAATTTTGTGGCCTTCTGATTGCAACTTCTTTTGTGCTGCCAAATCACCCGTAGGCTCCCGTGCCTTCAATTCTGAGGCGATTTCAACTTCGTGTCCGCAGATTTTCAACGCCTCAATAAGAGAGCGGGCAACACGCCGGTCGCCGGAAGGCACTTCAGAATTCGGCGATTTCATGGGGGCGTAAAAAGCAACCTTCATGCCACTTGGTCTACATCTTTGTTTTGTGGCCGCTCGGCTGCCAAATCAAACAGTGGGTACAATTTAGTCATACAGGATTTGAAATCAAAGGAAGTACGGACGTTTTCCGCTCCGGCCTCGCCTAGTTTTGCCCGATGCTGGGGATTCTGGATCAGCACGGTTAGTTTTTCCGCCAGCATTTTAATGTTACTGGGCTCGACCAGCAGACCCGTGGCTTCATTTTCGATCAGCTCTGGGATCGCGGATACAATCGTGGACAGACACGCCAAGCCTTGTGACTGGGCTTCCATCAAAACATTTGGTAGGCCATCTCGGTCACCATTGCCAGCCACCAGACTGGCGAGCACGAAAAAATCAGCTTCTTGGTATTGCACCGTGACTTCTTCCTGAGATTGCGAACCCAGCCAAGTAATACGGTCTGCAATCCCCCACCCTGCCGCGGCGCGCTTTAATTTATTAATCAGCGGCCCGCCGCCAACATGGACGAGATGCCAATTGAGGTCTTTTGGCAAGAGCGCCAGTGCCGCCAGCAAATCTGCATAACCTTTTTTTTCAACCGCGCGGCCAACCGATAATATTCTAACCGGATCATCTGCGTTAGCGCCATTGCGGTCGCTATAGTCAATCTGGCGGGCCGGAAAGCGTTGTAGATCTATGCCATGATAGGCCAGCGTTACTTTATTCTTTTGTTCAGTAATTGACGCCAAATAGCTTTGGTTCACTTCTGTACACGTTACCGCCCATGAGCATTCTTTTAATTTGTCGCGCAAATCCCACTCGGGCGTGGTCCAGATATCAATAGCATGGGCCGAGCAAGACCATGGCAGGCCCTTAAGTATCGCAGCGTAACGCGTAACCGAAGAAGGTGTATGCAAAAAATGAGCGTGCAGATGCTCTATGTTGTCAGACAACTCCGCCGCCAGAACCAGCGCCTGACCAAACCGCCTGACCCGATTGAACGAGCGGTCACGGGCCAAATCCCGCTTCCATAATTGATAGACTTTTTGATAGGACGCCCAGCCGCGAACTTGACGCCAGGCCCGCCAAACACGGCCTATTTCCTGATACAGGTACTCCGGCAGATAACTAACCGGTGCGGTAATTTCAGCGTGAATGGGGTGGGTTTTAGTATCGGTCGGATGGCGCAGCGATACTATTTGTAACGGCAGGCCATGTTTCTCGAGCTCGCGAATTTCCTGCGCGATGAAAGTCTCGGAGAGACGCGGGTAACCTTTGAGAATAATCGCTGTAGCTTTGGCCACGAG
This sequence comes from Rhodospirillaceae bacterium, assembly GCA_018649245.1. GTDB lineage: Bacteria > Pseudomonadota > Alphaproteobacteria > Rhodospirillales > UBA2165 > TMED23. The sequence goes on from JABIIH010000098.1 coordinate 35,037, forward strand.
TACCTCGTGCTATGTTGCTATCGACCTACAACAGCGAGATCAGCAGAACTTTCGCCAGTACGTTTTCTATCAAGATGCTTGCCAGCCAAGCGGCTGATATTCGGTAAGCCATCCAGCAGACCAGGCAACACAACATTCGAAGGCGGATATTGTTGAGTTAACTGACGCAACGCCGTTATCATCAAAGATGTATTACGAATTCCGTCATCATTCAACAACGACATCAACCCCAATTCCTGGGCTCTTGAAGCACGTATGTATTGCTCCAACCTCGGCTGTGTTCGGGGAATGATCAGGCCCGGCTTATTAAAAGATAGAATTTCACAGAAAGTATTGTAGCCACCCATCGCGATGACACCGACCGCATTTTTCATCAAATGCTCAAAATGGGCATCAAAAGTGATGGCATCGACCTGATCCAATTTCTCAATCCGCTCTAGAAAATTCTCCTGGGCCTCGGTTTGCATAAAGGGGCCAAAGACAAGAAGAGACGGATGGGGAATAGATTCTCCTGTTTCGTAAGCCCGCAGCACCCAATCGATTAGCGCCTCACCATCACCGCCACCGCCTGCGGTCACCAAGTAATATGGCTGTTCCGTCACAGAAGCAGAAACACTGGCTGCCGCATCCGGCACGCCATAGCGCAGATAACCAGTATAGACGATTTTGCGGCGTACTGATTCTGGCAGATCAACGCCGGTTAGTGGATCATACACCTGCGGTAATCCATAAACCCACAATTCATCATATAGGTCTTCCAACGCAGGCAGGACGTTTTTGCGTTCCCATTCCGGCACCAGTAATGCCGGTTCATCCATGACATCCCGGAGACCAAGCACCAATGAGGTGCCGCGCTGTTTTAACATCTGCAGGGTTTCTGCCACTTCACCGCGTAGACCTAATGGCTCTTTATCAACAATAAATATGTCAGGATCAAAAACATCCGCCGTATGCTGGATGATGGAACCACGCAACTCCATGGTTTTCTCAATATCCAAATGCAGATTAAGCGGCGTGTAATCACCATTGCGCAATTTAATAACGCCCGGCACCCGGACAAAGTCAACGCGCGCGCGGAAATCAAAACTACCGATGATCGGCGAGCCGGAAAGAATGAGCACGGAAAGTTTGTTATAGGAGCCTACCAAGTAATGCGCGATTGCCCGGCACCGCCTAAGGTGGCCGAGACCAAAACTATCGTGACTATAAATCAGGACACGGTAATCGTCCCGCTTGGTAACACTCTGGCTGGTCATTTTTCCCCCGAGCCATAACTTTCTTGTAAATTAAGGCTACTATTGCACGTAAATACCACACTCGAAAAGAGAAATTTAATCAATTTTGAGCGTTAATATGTGGAGTATCGCCAAAGATCAAGGTAACCTAAACATTTGAAACAGTTAGGTATTGTCGATTGTTGAACAAAATTTCGCTTTTATGCCCATCGCGTGGCCGCCCCAATGACATGGAGCGCTTGATTAAGAGTGTTGCTGCGACGGCAACTGAGCCATCTCGTGTCGAAATTTTACTTTATGTCGACGATGATGACCCAGAAAAAATAAATTACCTGGTCAGCCATAAAAATCTGTCAGTTGATCCCGCGGTAGGGCAACTTTTAAATGTTGATCTGCTCGTCGATGAACCGCTGACAACGCCTCTCATCAATAATATTTTAGCCGACCGCGCCCAGGGTGATATTTTAATAATCACCAATGATGACCAAATATTTGTCGATAAAAATTGGGATGTCAGGATAGACCAGGAAGCCTCTAAGTATCCGGACGATATCTATTGTATGTGGTTCAATGATGGTCGCTATCAGGAAAAAATATGCACTTTTCCAATTCTCAGCCGCAAATGGGTTGATACTCTCGGCTATATTGAGCCATTTTTATTTGAGCATTTTAATTGTGATTTATGGACTTGGCAGATCGGCCAGATGATCGACCGACTCCATTACATCCCGGATATCCTGGTCGAACATCTCCACCCCGATACCGGTAAAGCGGAAGCTGATGAAACGACAGAGCGCAATCTAAAAGGCGGCAGACCTGATCGTGACCGGGCAATATTTGCCAAATTTGAGCGTTATCGTGTACTCGATGCCTCATTGCTTAAAGACGTTATCGAGGCAGCAAAGAAATAGCCGACCTAAGTGCTGGTTTCGGTATGGTAGATAAAAATACGGTTTTGGCGAACCAAAGCGCGTACTTCTGATTCCGGGTTTTCAGGAAAATAGCCTCGTTGCCGGCAATGAAAATCCGGCACGTCTTCACCAGCACCTTTAACCCGGAATCGCACAAAGGTATTTTGGCCTAAAGAACGCGCGCTGATAATTTCTACTGGAACCCCATCTTCAAATTTTAAATTGCCCCGATTTCTTTTATCGTCTGGGGTGTCATCATTCTCGGTTTCTAAAATAATTGCAGCTGGCCGAATAATCGCTTCAACATTGCAGCCATCCTCGCAATCCGGCACTTTAATTGCGCCCAAGGGAGACTCTAATTTGCCACCCGATGCGACTCCGTTCACCGAATTTGCCTGACCAAAAAATTTGGCTACATAGGCGTCGGCAGGTTCAGTATAAATCTCGTTCGGCAAACCCTGCTGGAGGATTTTGCCATCCGGCCCCATTACCATCATCTGATCTGCCATAAATAATGCTTCTTCAGGATTATGGGTGACCATTAAAGTTGCGACGCCGGAGGATTTTAGAATCCCTAAAGTCTCTTCTCTGATCTGAATACGCATGTTTTGATCGAGACCGGAAAACGGTTCGTCCAATAACACGACGGCAGGTTTTGGCGCCAGTGCGCGGGCCAAAGCAACCCGCTGTTGTTGGCCACCCGATAAAGTATGCGGAAACGCCTCCCCTTGACCCAACATGTTTACCCGCTCCAAGACCTGATCAATGCGTTGATTTGCCTCCTCGGTTGCAAGCTCGGTGAGGCCGAAAGCGACATTGTCTCTAACGTTCAAATGAGGGAACAAAGCAAAATCTTGAAACATAAGGCCCACGCCGCGTTTCTCAGCGGGAACATGAGTATTCGCTTCAGCCACGATCTTGTCGCTGATCCGCACTGATCCTTGCTGCAATTTTTCGAGACCGGCGGCGATACGTAGGAGTGTTGTTTTGCCGCAGCCGGAGGGACCCAGCAAACACAGGATTTGACCTGATGGTATTTCCGCGCTGACGTTTTTGATCACCTCGTTGGTACCAAATCTATGTGAGATATTTGAAAGGTATAATCCCATCAGCCCTGATCCTCACTGCTACGGCCAGAGAAAAATCTGGAATGGGTGATCGCTAAACTTAGTAAAATAACAGGTAATATACCGGTCGCGACAATGGCCAGTGCTGGCGGAGATGCCTGGCCAAATTGCTCAGCCGCAGCAAATTGATGGACCTGCGTTGCCAAGGTTTCAAAATTAAACGGCCGCATGATAACGGTCATTGGCAATTCCTTCATACCGTCAACAAATACCAGGAGGGCTGCGGTTAACATGCTGCCTCTGATTATGGGTAAATGAACTTTCATCAAAATATTACTGGAACTGGCGCCCAAGGTGCGGGCAACACCATCAATGTTGAGAGTGATCCGGCCCAGCGACTGTTCAATCGCGCCAACCGCCAAGGCTAAAAATCTGACGACATAACCAAACACCAAAGCGAAGATCGTGCCACTAAGAATAAGGCCTGTTGAAACGCCAAACTCTTGACGCGCCACAGCATCAATCGAGTTATCCAGCCAGGCCAATGGAATGATCACGCCGATTGCCAGGACGGCGCCTGGAATAGCGTAACCCAAACTGGCAAAACGGGTCACACCGGTGAGAAAATTGCCGCCTCTAAGGCGTAAACCATATGCCAGCAACACGCCGACGGCTAAAGCAAACACCGCGGCGAGCCCCGACAGCATCAAACTGTTACCAGCGCTGGCCAAAAAATTACCGCCAATCGCTTCCCCAAAATGGCCCAATGCGCCATTGATCAACAACCCAACCGGTAATAAAAACCCAAAAAACAATGGCAGCAGGCAAGCTAAAAAAGCGCCAGCGCCCAACCAGCCCTGCACGTCGCGCCGCGGCAAATTTTTATGCCGGGAGGTGGTATGATGAAAGCGCTGTTTACGTCTGGCAAAGCGCTCAGCGCCAATCAGAAACATCACAAAAAACAGCATCAGCACGGCAATCTGGGCCGCACCGCCGACATTATTCATATTCATCCAGACATCAAAGACGCCGAGCGTCAACGTACCGACAGCAAAGAAATCCACTGTGCCGAAATCGTTAAGCGTCTCCATCATGACCAATGACAAGCCGATAACGATGGCCGGACGGGCAAGCGGCAGCGCGACATTAAAAAAACTCCGCCAGGGTCCCCGCCCGAGGGTCCGGCTGACTTCCAAGACACCATGTGATTGTTCGAGAAAAGCGGCGCGCGCCAGCATATAGACATAAGGATATAGCACGAGAGTCATCATCAAAATCGCGCCACCCAAGGAACGAATTTCCGGGAACCAGTAGTCACGCGGTGTCACCCAACCAAAAAATTCTCTTAAAGCACCTTGGACCGGACCGGCAAATTCTAGGATGTCCGTGTATAAAAAAGCGATCACATAAGCTGGGATGGCGAGCGGCAGCAATAACGCCCACTCAAAAATCCGGCGGCCTGGAATATTGCACGTTGTAACTATCCAGGCTGTGCCGACACCAATAATGAGGGTGCCAATACCAACACCGATCATTAGTCCCAAAGTGGTGCGAATATATCGAGGTAAAACCGTCGAGGCCAAATGCTGCCAAATACTTTCTTCCGGCGAGATCGCCAAACCAATCACGGTAAGAATCGGAATTGCCACGAGTGCCGCAATGACAAAAGACGCGATGGTCCAGCCATCGGTCAAGGATCGCAACCCGTTCCGGGTCGACTGTCCAAGATGTGCTGTGGCCTGACTAACGTTCATATTATTTACTGACTTATTTAAAATAGAAAGGAGCCGCTCTAGGTTATTACCAAAAGCGGCCCCTAAATTTTAGGTCGGCGGAACTTTACCCATCGAAATCGACGCGGTCCATAATTTTCGCTGCCGTCGATCTATATTTAGCAATTTTATTTAAGTTTATTTTATCAGCCTTAAACTTACCCCAGGACGCTACCAGCGGATGCCAGGCGACACCGGCTTTAACCGGATATTCGAAGTTTTGATCGGCATACATTTTCTGAGCAAAATTTTCGCTCAGGAATTCCAGTAACTTAATTGCATTGGCTTTGTTTTTAGCGTGTTCGGTGATGGCTGCACCACTGATGTTGACGTGAGTGCCACGATCACTTTGACCAGGAAACAGCACGTTGACAGCAGCCGCCCAGGTTTTTTGTACCGGCTTTTTCTCATTTGTCGCCATGGCGCCCATGTAATAGGTATTGCCGAGCGAAACATCGCAAATGCCTTCTTTGATGGCTTTAACTTGGGCGCGGTCATTGCCTTGCGGCCGGCGGGCAAGATTGGCCTTCACGGCCCGGGCCCATTCGGTTGCGGCTTGTTCTCCTTTGGCGGCCACGATAGACGCCAATAAGGAAAGATTATAGGAATGCTTGCCGGAACGGGTGCAAATGCGGCCTTTCATATGGGGTTTTGCGAGATCATCATAGGATGCTACTTCGCCAGGTTTCACGCGGGTTTTATGAGCGTAAACCACACGGGCGCGCGTTGTTAGACCGAACCACAGGCCATCTGGATGACGATATTGAGCCGGCACATTTTTTTCGAGCACTGAAGACTTAATCGGCTGCAACAACTCGGCGTTGGCCAGAGCATTTAGGCGGCTGATATCCACTGTCAGTACAGCATCGGCTGGCGTATTTCGGCCCTCTGCTTTAAGGCGTTGCAACATGCCCTTCTTGGCATAAACAACATTGACTTTAATACCGCTCTGTTTGGTAAATACGTCGAGAAACGGTTTAATTAAAAATGGCTGGCGGTATGAATAGAGATTTACTTCTTCTGCAGCCTGAACAGCAGAACTCGCCAATACGGCTGATGAGACAACGGCACCAATCGCCACCGCGGCAATAAGGCCATTTTTTTTTACTTTAGTTACTCTGGTCATCGAATTTACATACCTTCAAATTGTTAAAACTATCCCGAAGACAGCTTCTATTCTGGTTCAATCTCTCATCTGATATTGCGAATGCGAATTATTCGTAACACCAGGTTAAACAAAATGACTTGCAATTGCAAATCATTATCAGAACTTTTTTATGGTTATTAATAAGGGGATTTATAACAGGATTTTCTAGGCTTTCCTTGATTTAAATCAATTTTTTGCAAATGAGACGCAAAATTAATTTACGGAATTAACCAATAGTAATCACCTGTATATCCAGCTTCATTAAACAGTTTCTGCCAATCCGCGACATGCATATAGGTGTAAGCCGTCAACATCCAACGAAGCAGCCGATTTTTAACCAAATGAATTTAAAACCAAGGTACGTTTTATTGGAATAAAAACCGCCTTCACCAGCTCAACGTGGAGGAAAAAAAATGAAAAGCTGGATACATAAAGAGTACAAGCAGCAAAACGGAGGAAATAATTATTATCAGTAAAACATTTATTTTTGAATTCTATTCGGGGCCGTTTTCTACTGGCTCATAAATTTTGATATATTTTAATCTTAATCAGTGATTATTAATCAATTGAATCATATTTTAGAAATATTATTCTAAATTGAATATTTTCAATTATCCCGGCAAATCGTTCTGATGAGAAATAGATTGTTGTTATCTAAAACAAACGAGTCCAAATATCCCACCAAAGGTGAAATTCTAGGGCAGCTTTCTCATGCAGTAGAGAATGCCGAATTTGTCGATCAACTTTTGTTCAGCGTCGCCGACTGGCAGAAAAATAGATCCAACCTATTGGACAAAATCAAAAATACTTTTAGTTCGGACATGGTCGTTGTGCGCTCCAGCGCGGTTAATGAAGACCATTGGGCAACTTCTTCCGCCGGCAAGTACCTGAGCGTTATCGGTATTAAGCCCAATTCAACCGAGATAGAAACCGCCGTTAATGAAGTTATAGAATCTTATCAAGCCGATGACGGCGACAATCAAATCCTAGTTCAACCTCAGCTTCGAAATGTCGCCTTATCGGGTGTCTTGATGAGCCGAGACTTAAATACCGGCGCCCCATATTGGATAATTAATTATGACGATTTGACCGGGCGCACGGATACCGTTACATCGGGAATAGAAAATAAAGCCATTCGAATTTTGAGGGGCAACACGGAATATTTACACTCGGCCATTAAGGGTTCTCCTTTTTATTATCGAGACATATTAGCCGAAAGAAGAATTATAGGCGACTGAGTCTTAACTAAAAGTGACTCGGACCATCATTTTTCAGAGTCCGAGAATGGCCGGTAACTCATCTAATGATTTGATTTCATTGGCGGGCTTGCCGGGCAGTCTTTCGGTCGCCTGGCCAAAGCGGTTCACCCAATTGACTTTAAAGCCAACATTTGCCGCACCGGCAACGTCCCAGGCATTAGATGACATGAAGCAGATTCGCTCAGCTGGCAAAGAAAGCTCATCGACAGCCAATTGATAGACCGACGGATGCGGCTTATAGATTTTAATCGTATCGACCGAAATCACGGCGTCAAAAAGCTCGCTCAACCCGGCACTTTCGACAGCGGAATTGAGCATTGTCATATTACCGTTGGAGAGAATGGCGGTTCGAACGTTATTCGAGCGCAGGGTTTCAAGCATGGCCGGCACTTCCGGATAGGCATCTAACGTGGCATAAAGATTTATCAGTTTCCCCTTTAGTGCTTTGTCATCGATACCAAGAGTATCCATCGCGAAATCCAAAGCATCGTCAGTGACCTGCCAAAAATCCTTATATTCTTCCATCAGGCTGCGCAGCCAAGTGTAATTGAGCTGTTTCATACGCCAGATATCCGACAATGGCTCCCACTTGTCACCAAGCTCGTCTTTACATTGCGCGGCGGCTGAAGCGACATCAAACAGCGTGCCATAAGCATCGAATACACAAGCGCCAATATTTTCCAGTTTTTCTGCCATCGTTCAGTTGCCCTATTTTTCAATTGGGTCAAATAAGCTCATAATCTCGCCGATGTCTTTATCACCCAGCCCCATGGAGGAGAGTTTTCTGAAAGCCTCCGAAGCCAGGGTCGCCATCGGCAAGGGGGCAATGTTTTCTTTGGCGACATCCCGCGCTGTATCCAAATCTTTCAGCATGGTATTGCCGGCCCCGATCATCGGCTCGGTGTTGCGGGCGGCAAAGCGCGGCGCCATGATCTGAAACGGCTGCGAATCGGCCCAGCCGCCTTTCAGCGCTTCGGCCAATTTGGTCGCATCAACGACACCGGATTTTTCGGCAAAGCTAATGGCTTCGGCCAGGGTGGCGATTCCACTGGCGACAATAATCTGGTTGCAGAGCTTGGCCACCTGCCCGGCTCCACTTTCGCCCATATGAGTAAAGCGCTGAGAAAATGCCGCGACGATGGGCCGCACGCGTTCAACATCAGCGGCTTCGCCACCAGCCATAATGGCGAGTGTACCTTCGGTGGCACCTTTGGAACCA
>JABIIH010000095.1 GCA_018649245.1 Rhodospirillaceae bacterium
CAGGCGCCGCCATGGCCGTTGCCCCAGCCGCCGGCGGCCAGATAAACCTTGCGGTTGCCCCATTTACGGGCCAAGGCGCGGATGTCTTTGGCGTTCAGATCTGTTTCAGGTGCTGCCCATTCCGGGGTTTTAGGAATGCCGTCTTCCTCACCCATAATATAGGCATGCCACTTATCGAAACCGGTCGTGCGGTCTTTGACAAAATCCTTGTCATAGAGGTCTTCCTCGATCCAGACATTGGCAATCGCCATGGCGAGCGCCGGTGATGACGCCGGTTTGGGCGCCAACCATTTGCCGCCAAGGAACTGCGCTGAATCATTATAATAAGGGTCGATATGGACAATTTCGATATCGGTCTCTTTCAGCCATTTGCGCCGGACCGTGCCTTCAAGCGAGCCATACGCACCACTGGTGCCTTCCGGATTACTGGCCCAAAAGACAACCATTTCAGCTTCTTTGAGAAGGTCCTCGACGGTACCGTAGGTTTCGGTCTGGCCAACACGGAGCGAACCACCCCAATGATGGGCCGCGCCCCAATACCAGCCTTCCCAACTATCCGGGTTGTGCAGCACACGGGTCATGCCGACGGCGTTGATGAATTTAAAATCGGCGCTTAAGTAGTAGCCGACATTGCCCCAGGTATGATGCGAGCCGTGGGAGTTGGCAATCGCGCCGGGGCCGTGTTCTTTCTTGATGCGCTTGATCTCGCCGGCGACCAGATCGAGCGCTTCTTCCCAGCTGATGCGTTCATAGCCGGACTTACCGCGATTTTGCGGATTACGCTCACCGTTCGGATCAAAATCGACCCGCTTCATCGGATAGAGCAGCCGGTCCGGTGAATTGAGCATGCTTTTCCAGTTCATGCCATGTGGCGCCAGGGTGGTTTTGCGGGGCGGCGTGAAAGTTTTGCCGCGCGCCTTAATCGTCCATGGTTCAGGATCGTTTTCGTCGAAATCAATCGGCGTTATGCGGATAAGCTTGTTGTCTTTGACGTAGAGAAAGACCGGGCCGCCATTGGTCATATTGGCAAAGCGGGTGACGCCGTCACCCATATCAACACCATATTTCCAGCCCACGGTCTGGGTCATCATCACGGTTTGGGTAAACCAGGAGGTCAGCTCATCAGGGCCTTCTAGGCTCAAGAGAAAATCTTTCATCGCATTGATTTGCTCGAGTTGATCAATCGGCGGCATCAGAAGCCGGACGGCGATCTCGGAGGTTTTGAAGGTCAGGGCAATATCGGCGTCAGCTTTAATACCGCTGCCGGAAGAGACTTTGCCATCTTGAAATTTAAACCAGCGGCCAATGGAGTTGTCCTTGGTTTTCATTTGGGCGGTGAAATTTTTCTCTTTAAGACGATCCCGAAACGCCTGGTAGCGCATCGATTGCATCCAAATCAGCAGCCGCAAGCCAAACAGCATAAGCGAGAACATTAAAGAGCCCATAATTATCTTCTCCGATGAACAGAACGATGAAAACCCTCGCCTACTGAGACGGTGCTTTCAAGTCATTATTTGATTTAAACTTATTGTATCCGGCATTTTCCTAATGTAAATACAAATCTCATATTATGGGATTTAGGTTTTTTGCAGAAAATGGGTTCAGTTGACGGAAAAAAATAATCTCGATAGTGTCTGCCATCTTTTTAATTCACGAATTGGGGGAAAATTATGAAAGTTAATCGTTTAAGCGACGTTGAAGCATATGAGGCCGGCGGCCATTTTGATATGAAAGGGTTTCGCCTGCAAGGCCACGACGCCAGCGATGCTGAGAACTTCTGGGTTGGACTTTCTTATTTTCTGCCGGGGGGCGGCACCACTCATACCGCAACGCCGCTCGAAAAAGTTTATGTCTGTGTCGGCGGTGCCATCACGATTAAAACCGATAACGGTGAAGCGACCTTGGAAAATCTGGATTCGATTTATCTGGAACCCGGTGAGGGTCGCTCAATCATCAACAATACCAATGAGATCGCCACTATTTTGGTGATCATGCCTTATCCACCGAAATAGTTAATATTTCAAAAGGTGACAGGCACCTTCCATAAAATTAACGAAGTTGTGAATTTATGTGAATTTCACGACAGTCGTGAATTAACTTTTATTCCCGGGTTGCCAGGCCGGTGAATTGGCCGTCACCGTAAAGCAGGGGGGCACCATCCTGGTCAGCCGTTCGGCTGGCGACAATATGGCCGATGAAGATCGAATGGCTGCCGGCGGTTATTTGCTCAGCAACTTCGCAATCAAAATTAACCAACGCACCATCAAGCACGGGTGTGCCGGTAACCAGCTCTGACCAGCTGCCAAGGCCAAAGCGCTCGGAGCGGTCCGCCCCGTCCATGCCGGCAAAGCGCATGGCGACAGCTTCCTGATCGCGGGCGAGCACATTGAGCGCGAACTTGCCGCTTTCCTGGATGAGATTATGGCCCCCGGCGTCGCTGTTGACGCAGATCAGCAATTGCGGCGGCTCGGCGGAGACTGAACACGCAGCGGTCGCGGTCAAACCATCCTGGCTGCCATTATGCGCAACGGTGATGATGTTTACGGCGGCAGCGAGTTCCCGCATGCCTTTTTTAAAGTCGTCTTCCGATATCCCCCCGGATATTTCAGCTATTTCAGCCATGACATTTCCCCCTGAATTTGATTATTCTGTTTTCTCTTCAAGGGGATTAGCGCATTTAACCGGGGCTGAAAAGCTTAAGACAGGATCAAATCGCAGAAACGTTATTAAAATTTTCCGTGAATCGGTGTAATTTCTCAATTAGGTCTTTTATAAGACTCAAAAATTGTGTTAGGAATCTGTACCTTAAGGCCGAAGAACAGGTCTTCGGTCCAATAATTTAAATGCCCTAGGGAGGTATTTCATGAAATTGTTTAAAAAATCTCTATTAGGTTTAGCTGCAATGGGGTTTGTGGCTGGATCATTAGCAACGGCGCCGAGTGCTGACGCTAAAACCATCAATGTCCGCATTGCATCCGGTCATCCACCGACCGTTGTTTACGCTGGCTTGATGAAAAACTTTTTTCAAAAGGAACTGAAAAAAGCGGTTGAAGCTAAAACCAGCCACAAAATCAACTTCATCGAAGGCTATAGCGGCTCGATCGTTAAAGTTTTTGAAGTGTTTGAAGGCGTGCAAAACGGTGTCGTTGACGTTGGCGGTTTCTGCTACTGCTTCGAAGCCTCAAAACTGAAAATGCATGCGTTCCAAATCATGCTGCCGTTCGGCACCATGGATCCGGTTCAGTCTGTGGCGGTTGCAACTTCCGTTTATAAACAGTTCCCAAGTCTTACAAATCGGTTCCAAAAGTTCGATCAGACACTGCTCGCAATCATCGGCGATGGTGGCTACAACCTCGGTACCAATTTTAACTGGAAAAAAGTTGATGATCTTAAAGGACATAAGATTCTGGGCGCCGGCCTCAACCTTAATTGGATGAAGCAAGCGGGTATCGGCATCATTCCGGTGACCGATGGTCTACCTGGCTGGTATCAGAAAATTAAAACCGGCGTTGCCGAAGGTGGCATCATGTTCCCAAGTGCTTGGGGTCCGGTCTTTAAGCTTCACGAAGTTGGTAAATATTACACCACCATCGGCTTTGGTTCCATTACCTGGCACGGCCTGACGGTTAATAACCGCTACTGGAAAGGTTTGCCGGCTGAAGTCCGGCCAATTTTCCTTGAAGTTGCCGACCGCTATCGGGTTCTAACCGGTTCTTTCAACAAAAAAGGCTATGAAAAAGACATGGCTTGGTTGCGGAAAAACATCACGGTTAATGATCTTGGTCCAAATCCTCGTTTGACCTGGGCTAAAAAACTGGCGGCTTGGCCACAACAGCATGCTAATTCTTTGGAAAAAGCAGGCTTCCCGGCCAAGGCTATCTTGAACGCTACTTTGGATGCGGCCGAGAAAGTTGGTTATAAATGGCCTGTACGCTACGTGGTTAAATAACGCCTAAATTATTTAATTTCGTTATGTAATACTAATTGCCGGCTGGAAACAGAAATTGCTTTCAGCCGGTAATTTTTTATAGACTGCAATATAGTAATTTAGTGTTCGCAAGTTCAAAGAGGGAAAATTAATGTCGCTTATCACCTTTAGTGACAAATTATCAAAGTTTCTTATGGTTGCCGCCGCCGCCTGGGCTTTCGGGCTGTCATTTTTGGTGTTGGCCAATATCATCGGCCGCGGCATCTTTGATTTTCCGATCTACGGTACCGCTGAAATGGTCGCGGCATCTATTGTTATCATTGTGTTTTTGCAAGTGGGTTACGCCATCCGCAGCCGCTCCATGCTAAAAGCCGATTTTTTAGTCACCCATCTGCCGGCAGGCGTTCAGCGTGTATTTCTGGCCTTTGGTTATCTGCTGGGTGCGGCCTTTTTCTTGATGATCATAACGGGTGGCTGGGAAGAAAGCATCTTATCTTACGTTGAAAACGAATTTGAAGGGGAGGGCGCCTTGCGGGTGCCGTCCTGGCCCGCGCGCTGGACCGTGCTGCTGGGTAGTGCGCTCGCCGTGGTTAACTACTGCGTTATGGCCTATATCGACATCTTCAAGCCAGACATGTTGGATTCTGAAGTCGATGCCGATGCGGCCCAACACTAATCACAGAAATGTCACAGGCAGCAAAATATAAGGATATAGAACGTGTTTGAAGTTAATACTGCCATTTTGCTGGTTGTTTCTCTGATCGGACTGGTGGCCATCGGTGTCCATATTGCCATTGCGCTGGGCATGACTTCGGCGCTTGGTATCTGGCTGGTCACCGGTGCCGATATGAACGCCTTTCGTACCGTGCAAACAATGCTGGCCGCGACCGCTTATGAAGCCATCCGTGCCTATGTTTTTGCCGTCATCCCGCTGTTTATGCTGATGGGTGAATTTATTGGTAAATCAGGGACGGTGACGGATGTTTACCGGGGCATTAACCGGCTCTTGAAACGCATTCCGGGACGCTTGGCGATTGCGACGGTCCTGGGCAATGCCTTGTTCTCTTTTGTAACAGGTGTGAGTATTGCTTCGGCGGCGGCGTTTTCCCGCATCGCCTATCCGGAAATGAAGCGCTTCGGCTACCACAAAGGATTTGCCTTAGGCGCCATAGCCGGGTCGAGCTGCCTCGGTATGCTGATCCCACCAAGTGTGCTGATGATTGTCTGGGGTATTTTGACCGAGCAATCGATTGGTCAGATATTTGCCGCGGGTGTGTTCCCGGGTTTGCTGCTGGCCTCGCTATTCATTATCTATGTTTTCATCCGGGCAATCTTGAATCCTGAACTCGTCGGCGGTGGCGCGGCTGGAGATATCGAGGTCGAGGAAGTAGAAGAAGTTTCAACCGGCCAGTTTATAGTCAGCTTGGCCGGTATCGTACTGGTAATTGTTGCGGTGCTGGGCGGCATCTGGTTCGGCTTTTTCACGCCGACCGAAGGGGCCGGCGCTGGCGCCTTTATTGGCCTGATGCTGGGCATTATCAAGGGTATGCGCTTTAAAGATATTGTTGAGTCTATCCTTTCTGTTGGTAAGACTTCTGCGCCGATCTTATTGTTGCTGGTGACGGCGGCGCTGTATTCCCGCACCCTCGCCATGACCGGCATGGCCAACGCCATTGAAGGTGTGTTCCTCGGTTCCGGCATGGAGCCCTGGATGATCATTACGGTGATGGTGCTGATCTGGTTTGCGCTGGGAATGATTATCGATTCGATCTCGATCATGTTGTTAACGGCAGCCATCTTTGCGCCGATCGCCGTGAAGCTTGGCTTTGATCCCATCGCTTTTGCCGTTATCGGTATCATCGCCATCGAAGCCGGGCTCTATACCCCGCCCTTTGGCTTGCTGGTCTATACGGTGAAGTCGGCAATCCAGCAGTTCGAGCCGGATATGAACGTGATGACGATCTTTAAGAGCTCAACGCCCTACTGGATGATCATGTTGATCGGCATGGTGCTGATCATCAACTTCCCGGAAATTGCGACATGGCTGCCGCAGAAGCTGTTCGCACCGGGCTGACGATTTTCGATAAAGTTAAAAAAGAAGCCCGGTTGAATTATCAGCCGGGCTTTTGAGTTTAACAGGGAGGTTCGTTGGGAGGTAATTCTTTAAATCTTTTGGCCTTTAAGTATGACCGGAGCACCGGCCCAGCTTTCACCCGCGCCGAGCAAGAAACTTTTACCGTTCGGCATGGTCATGATCAGGGTCCAGGTATTGCCGTCGGGTGAGCTGAACAATTCAATAATACCACCGTTTTTGGCGAGGCCCATGCCGACGGGGTTTTCGGCGTGTTTCTGACTGAGCTCTTTGGCGATCTCGGTCCGGTCGATGCCTTGTACGCCAACTGCTTCATTGGCGCTTTGCGCCATGGCCGAGCTATTAAATGCGAGTGAGCCAAGCATTATCACAACGAAAGCTACAATCGCGAGGCAGCGACGAACACTAAGTGAGCTCGTTGTTCCTGTCAGCGGTTTGTAAAGTCTCGTTATCATCTTGGTCATCGTCTTTCTCCTATTCAATTTTACCTTTGCTGGTTGTTACAACTCCTTTTCAATCATTCCCGTATTGGGCTCGTACTAATACATGTAGTATTTTAGAACGGCCATTCAAGTATATCACCATCAACAAAAGGTGATAAATCGTAAACTATTGAAATTAAGGGGTAAATTAGTCTAATGCGGCGAGAGAAATATTAACGATATCATCCAAAGTAGAGCGGTCTTCGAAGACCATGCACATCACCCGAAGGCCGTTTATGCTGTTGGTGAGAAAGCGGGAAAGGGCGCGGATATCCTTACTATCGGTAATTTCGCCTTTGTTACGGGCCTCGATCAGCGCATCATAGAAACAGTCTTCAACGCGTTTGAGGCCTTGCGAGACTTTGGCGTTAACTTCCGCATCATTGGGGCAAAGTTCGACGGCTGAGTTATACATCATGCAGCCTTTGCGGTCGCCGTTTTGACAAGCGCAGTCGGCGGTGGCCTCAAAGATTTCACGTATGGCAGCGAGTTTGGAACCGGGGCGCTCAAGCGGCGCCATCATGTGCAGAATTTCAGTTTTATAAAAATGATCAAGCGCTTCGAGATGGAGCTGCTTCTTATCGCCAAAGGTGGCATAGAGGCTGCCGCGATTGATGCCCATTGCCTCAACGAGTTCCTGCATCGAGGCGCATTCATAGCCCTTGGCCCAGAACACATGCATGGCTTTATCGAGAACTAACTCGCGATCAAATTCTTTGGGACGCGCCATATTATTCCTATTTCTCCATTGCTCGGCCCTAAGATGCGCATATTGGAACGATAATTCAAGTATCTTATGCTGTTTTATCCGACAAGATTTTGTGAGCCGACAATAATTCTGGCTTTCACAGGGGTGGCCTCCTAAACTCCGCC
>JABIIH010000278.1 GCA_018649245.1 Rhodospirillaceae bacterium
CGCAACCTCAAATACAGCGCCAGCCACAACAGCCGGTGCCGGCAACTTCAACACCGCCCACTTCCACGAAAGACCAGGAAGATGGGCTTGATTTGGATGACCTTGGTCCCGGAGTCGAAGCCGCGGTCGAAGACGTTAATGATCCGCTTGAGCCTTTTAACCGGGTCATGTTCGGATTTAATGAGTTTCTAGCTGAATATCTGATCGGCCCCTTGGCGCGGGGTTATAATGCGGCTATCCCGAACCCAGCCCGTGAGGCATTTCGAAATTTCCTCAGCAATTTAAACAGTCCGGTTATCTTGGCTAATGATCTGCTCCAAGGTGAGCTCAAACGCGGTTACGCCACCACCATGCGCATGTTGATCAATTCCACGGCCGGCATAGTCGGGTTTATTGATGTCGCCAAAAAACTTGGCTTTGAAAAGCACAATGAAGATTTTGGTCAGACGCTTGCGGTCTGGGGCCTCGGTGAGGGTTTCTATTTGGTGTTACCGGTTTTTGGTCCGTCTAATCCGCGTGATGCGCTCGGTAAATTACTGGTCGACCCCTTCCTGGATCCGCTCGGCTACTATCTCGATAATACGGATCGAGAAGAAGTTGGTTATGCAATTACGGGCGTGCGCGGCTTTACCAATTATGCCGCATTCGTTGACCAGATTGACGAGTTGCGTAACAGTTCGCTTGATTTTTACGGTGCCTTGCGCAGTCTCTATCGTCAGCTCCGCAATTCAGAAATTAAGAATGGTGGGGGTGATGATCTACCCAATTTGGATCCTATTCTCGATAAACGAAGCGTGCCGCCGAGCCTGAGCAAGCCGTAATTGATATAAAATCATTTGTTAACGGCACTTGTCCTGAGGTCCAAATCGGAGTGTAATTCTTCGATGTTTGATCGGATCAGACAGTCGCGAAAAATACTAAATGTGCTTGGTGCATTAGCCGGTGTGGCTGCCGTATTGCTGCCGCATCAACTGGCTGCCGAACTAATTCCGGTTGATGTTGAGTTGGTGCTTGCCGTTGATGTTTCGGGCAGTGTTGATTGGCAGGAAGCCGAGCTTCAACGTGATGGCTATATTCAGGTCATTAAGAGCCCAGAATTCGTTAAGGTTATTCAATCCGGTTTCCTTGGCAAAATCGCGGTTACCTATATCGAGTGGGCGGGAGATGGTTACCAAACCGAAGTTGTCGACTGGGCGATTATTAAAGACCGGGCCTCGGCAGAAGATTTTGCGCAGAAATTAAAAGCGGCGCCGATTGATACCGGCCCTTGGACCTCGATCAGTGATGTTATCAAACACGCCGTGCCAAAATTTTTAAATAATAATTACCAGGGAACCCGGCGAATATTGGATATCTCCGGTGATGGTCCCAATAATACCGGCAGTTTGGTAACAAAGGCCCGAGATGCTGCGGTCAAACAGCGAATTACCATCAACGGCTTGCCGATCATTAATGACCGCTTGCAGCCCTCGGGCCGGCGTCAAATTGCCAATTTGGATAAATACTATGCGGCCTGTGTTATTGGTGGTCCCGGCGCCTTTTTGGTTGTTGCACACAGTTTTAAAGATTTCGCCCGCGCCATTCGCCGCAAAATGATATTTGAGATTGCTGGCAATATGCCGGACAGCAGACAGGCTGAAATAAAGCCGCCATCAAGGCATCATAATGTGTCGCTGCTGTACCCGCCCGGTTGCGATGTTGGTGAACGCCGATTGCAACGCCGCCGCTCTTTTGGTGATGAATTTTGATTTTGTAAATAGGTTTGATTTTGTAAATTGGTATGTAAAAATGTTAGCAATATTACAACTGGTCAAATGTAAAAATGTGGACAAAATTTCACTTGTATTAGTAGGGCGATGCTATTATCACCGGAAATAGAATTTGCTAACTTGGCAGTAGAATAAAATCGTTTGTTATCAAATATTTAACATAATTAACGTTTCTTTCAAGGTGCTGTCAGAAGATAATTAAACAGGTTTTTTTGTAATTTGGTGGTCACTATCAGCCCACAGGTACTAGATGTTTAATACGATCCTCATAGCCAATCGTGGTGAAATTGCCTGCCGCGTTATTCGCACCGCCCGACAATTAGGTATCAAAACCGTCGCTGTTTATTCCGAAGCGGATCAAAATGCGCTGCATGTAGATATGGCGAGCGATGCGGTTTTTATCGGCCCGCCGATGGCGGCTGAAAGTTATCTGCGCATTGACGCCATTATGGAGGCGATCGAAGAAACCGGCGCTGACGCGGTTCATCCGGGCTATGGGTTCCTATCTGAAAATCCTGAATTTGCTGAACGGCTCGACGCCGCCGGTATTACTTTTATCGGCCCAAAGCCAGACGCCATGCGGGTAATGGGCGATAAGATTGAGTCAAAACTGTTCGCCGATAAGGCGGGCGTGCCGACTGTGCCGGGCCATGCAGAGCCGGTTAAAAGCGCCGCTGACGCTAAAAAGATTGCCAAGCAAATCGGCTATCCAGTCATTCTTAAAGCCTCCGCCGGCGGTGGCGGTAAAGGCATGCGGATGGTCGAAAGTCCCGCTGAAATCGAAGAAGGATTGCGCGCCTCGACGGCTGAAGCGGAAAGCAGTTTCGGTGATGGCCGCGTCTTCGTTGAAAAATTCATCACCAATCCGCGCCATATTGAAATTCAAGTGCTGGCTGACAGCCACGGTAATTGTGTTCATCTCGGCGAGCGGGAATGTTCGATCCAGCGCCGCCATCAGAAAGTTATTGAAGAAGCACCGAGCCCGTTTGTTGATGAGGCGATGCGGGCGGAGATGGGCGCCCAGGCGGTAACACTTGCCAAGGCGGTAAACTACCAATCTGCCGGTACGGTCGAGTTTATTGTCGATTCTGACAAGAATTTTTTCTTCCTCGAAATGAACACGCGCCTGCAGGTTGAGCATCCGGTGACGGAGCTTGTTACCGGTCTCGATCTGGTTGAGCAAATGATCAAAGTGGCAGCGGGTGAGGAACTCGAATTTGATCAGGATGGGGTAAATATAAATGGCTGGGCGATGGAGTCGCGCCTTTATGCCGAGGACCCGACGCGCGGCTTCTTACCGGCGATTGGCCGGCTGGTCGAATACCGCGAGCCAGTAACCGGTGTCTTTGGCACCAGCAAGAATGTGCGCGTTGATGGTGGCGTCAATGAAGGCGACGAGATCACGCGTTTTTACGATCCGATGATTGCTAAGCTCATCACCAACGGTGAGACGCGGGATGAAGCCATCAAACATATGCAGCGCGCGCTTGAAGAATATTATGTCAGAGGCGTTGGTAACAATCTTGGTTTTCTGTCGGCGGTGATGGCGCATCCGCGCTTTATCGAAGGCAATATAACCACGAACTTTATTGCCGAGGAATTTGGCGAAAAATTTATCCCGGAAGAAACCGCGCATGAGGATTTCGGCATGCTCGCCGCTATTGCGGCAATGATGCACCGCCGGGAAATTGAGCGCGACAACCAAATCACGGGGCGCGCAAAGTCAGGCTCAGTATTGTCGCGGGAACAATTTGCTTATGGCAACGAGTGGATGGCGATGATTAATGGCGAAAGCCATCCCATTCGAATTGCGGTCTCGGACAATCAGAAAGTTGAAATCCACGCTGGTGGCCAAAACTACATGATCGATTCTGAGTGGCGGCCAGGCCGCTCGCTGTTCACAGGTTCGGTTAATGACGAAGAAATATGTATGCAGGTCGAGCGGACCAGTACCGGTTTTAGAGTCCGCCATGCCGGTTATCAGGGTGAAATACGCATCATGTCGTCACTTGCAGCCGAACTGCTCAACCGGATGCCGGCTAAGAAGGCAGCCGATACATCGAAGCAATTAATCTCGCCCATGCCGGGGCTGCTGGTTTCGGTTGAGGTTGAAGTTGGCCAAGAAGTTGAAAGCGGTGAAGCGCTGGCTGTGGTTGAAGCGATGAAAATGGAAAACCAGCTTTTTGCCGAGCGCGCCGGCGTGGTTGGGAAAATTTACCTCGAACCCGGCGATAGCCTCGAAGTTGGCCAGCTCATTCTCGAACTAGAGTAAGTTTTATGTCGCAACAGGCCGTTCACGTCAGAATAGTGGGGCGCGTACAAGGTGTTTGGTATCGCGGCTGGACGGTTGATGCGGCTACCAGCTTGGGGCTTTCGGGCTGGGTTCGCAACCGGCGGGATGGCTCAGTCGAGGCGGTCTTTAGCGGCAACCAATCAGCCATAGATCAAATGATAGAAAAATGTCGTATTGGCCCACACTCTGCTCGCGTCGATCAAGTGCTGGTTGAGCCGGAAAATAATGAGGTCCAACCGGGCTTTAACCAACTGCCAACGGATTAAATGGCTAGCCTTCCCAGGAATAGACATCCGTTAGCTCGTTACTGCGGGCGAGTTCCAGGGCTTCATCGGCATGTTCGAGGATCGTCTCGACACTTTCTTCAGCCCCGATCGGCGCGATGCC
>JABIIH010000174.1 GCA_018649245.1 Rhodospirillaceae bacterium
CTACTTCTTAACCGACAAAGCTTGAATTTCGATTTCGACCGGGTCTTTGACCGCCCCAAGAATAAACTTCATGCCGTAATCGGCGCGGTTGATTTTGCCTTTGGCGGTAAAGCCGGCGAAGGTCTTTTTATTCCGCGGATGCGGTGCTTTGCGATTGAAGGTGACATCCAAAGTTACCGGCTTCGTCACACCGAGCAGCGTTAGATTGCCGGTCATTTTACCCGTTTTGGCGCCGGTTTTTTCAATTTTGGTGCTTTTAAACGTCATGGTCGGAAATTCTTGCGCATTAAAGAAATCCGGTGAGCGCAGATGTTTATCGCGCCGGGCAAAGCCGGTATTCAGGCTGGAAGTTTGAATGGTCGCGCTAACGCTCGATTTGCTGACATCAGCTTCATCAAAATTGATGCTGCCGTCAAATTTCTCAAACCAGCCAGCAACCCGTGACCAGCCGCCCCGATTAACGCTGAATTTGATCTGCGTATGCGGCTTATCAAGCGCATAGGTATCGGCGGCTTTGGCGGTTGTAGGTTGGTAGCCAAAGCTGAGTGTTGCGGCGATGGCGGCTACTGAAAACAATTTTACTAAATGCATAATTAACTCCCTGTTGGTGTTGCGTAGTTTCTTAATTCAAAATGGTAATTCAAATGAATCACCGGCGATAACAATGGCAATAGCCGTACCGACAACAACCGGGATCGCGCCAACGATGCCGACCATCACCGGGCCGAGTGCCGGACTATGATGCCAAGGTAGTTTCTGCGCCACCACTGGAGCAAGAAAAACCAGCAATAAAAGCGCAAAAGAAATTAAATGTACTTCTGAAAATAGTACTATCGATGTCGCAAGTGCCAAAAAAGCCCCTCCGCCAGCCATCAGGGCAGCGGTGCCGAAGCTAAAGCGAGGCTTTGGCCAGTTACAGAGTAAAAATCCGCCAGCTGAGGCGGCCAAAAGGGCATAGCTCTGCGACAGCGAGCCCGAGGCGCCAATGAAGGCGATGAAACTGGCGCCAATTGCAGCGGTCATTAAAACGACGCTGGCATGGGACGGCCGTGAGCCGCAACTGGCAAGACGATCAAGTATGTATACGGCGGCCACGAATAACAGGCCGAGTGTTACGCTGGTCTCAAACGTTAGATTGCTGATCTGCCGCCAGCCGAGCCAGCCGATAATGATGGCGGGCCAGAGAATAATCGCGAGGTATTTGAACAGGGGAGGAGATTTCATCAGATCAATTACGGCGCCAATAACGACGCCGGCGAGCACGATAAAGACCAGTTTTTGTCCGGAACTTACGGGTGGAAAATCAGGCCAGGTAAAAAGCGCCGCATAGCCGGCCAAAAAGGCAACGCCGATGGCGGCACTGGCGATCCTGCCGCCCGGTACCGGCCCCAGACACCAGCTGAAAAAGGTGGTAAATAGAACCGCAACACCGATCGGGATGGCGACCCCGTTGATCAATACTTCGGTAATCAAATCGTCCAAGTGGAGAGCCCCTCAAGTTTAATTGTAATTCAAATTGTGCATGTCTGTGCTAGCGTGACAACAACAAGCTGCCCTATTTATCTTAAATAACGGAGAGTTGAATGAAATCAGTCGCCTATTTGGCCGTTATATTTATGGCCTGGATAAATATTGCCGTGGCCGGTGACGTGGCCGTTGTGAATGCCACAGCCTTTAACAATGGCAACGGCACCTATCGGTTTACCGTCACGCTCCGCCATGCCGATGACGGCTGGAAGCATTACGCCGATAATTGGGAAGTCTTAACCGTACAAGGAACAGTGCTCGGCATACGAAAACTTCTTCATCCCCATGTTAATGAGCAGCCGTTCACCCGATCCATTCGCAGCGTTCGCATTCCGGCGGGCATCAAAGAAGTCGTCATCCGCGGACACGACAAAGTCCACAAAAATGGCGGCAAAGAGCTAAAACTTAAACTGCCTGGGCGCTAAATGTAAGAATTTTGGGAAATTGCCTCAACAGCTGGGTAAATTCTGCATTAAGCGGCGAGTATTGCCGCATTTTCTCAAATAAGCATCAAGTTAATACTTAAATATCAATAGCTTATAGGTGTCTAGCAAGTGGCATCAATCCTGCATCTCTCTAGTTTACCGGCAGATATAAAATTACCGGAAAATGTGAATTATTGGTGTGAGGACGATAAAATGGACTTTTTAAGAGTTTCGGGCGAATTTACGGCAATTCTAAGTTTGTTCGGTTTTGCCTACATGATGTTGTTGGTGAGCTAGCGGGATCGTTTAGCTGCTTTTCCGCAGGTAAAAAATATAAATTCCAGCCGGCACAATTCCGCCGCAGAAAATGGCAACCGCCATTGGCAAAGCTGTGCCATCAGCAAAATATCCAACTAAGATTGCTACCGTTGCGCCGACCATTTGGCGGGTAAAACCGAGCAAAGAAGAGGCTGCACCTGCCCGGTCGGGGAATGGTGAGAGCGCTCCGGCCATCGATTGGGCTGAGATCATGGCGTCACCAATTCTGAAAAGAGCAAAAGGCAGGATAATTGCAGTGGCGGTAAAGACGCCGTTTAAGGCCAAGCCCAATAATATGAGGCCAAATATTGTGGTGATCGAAACACCAATGGAAATCATCCGTTTGATGCCCAGTTTTACCGAGAGACGGCCACTGATGAACGAGCCGGTCATGCCGCCCAGCATGACCAAGGCAAATTCATAGGCAAAGGTTGTTGGCGATTGTTGGAGCTGAGTGATCAAGACATCCGAAGCACCAGCGAGAAATCCGTAGAGCGCACTGGAAGCAAAAGTAACACTCGCGGTATACATAATGAACGTCCGATTAGCACCAATTTGGCTAAAATTCATCAGCAGATGGCTTGGCCGTAAGGCGCTGTGGTTTTTTTGCGGTAGAGTCTCGTTAAAAAACAACAGGGCCAGCACCAGCATCAGGCCGCCAAACACCGCCATATAAATGAAAACCGAACTCCACTGGAAATGCAGCAGTAAGACACTGCCGACAAAGGGGTTCAGCATCGGCATGATAGAGCCGACGGTCCAGATATTCGATAGCAATTTAGCTGCACGCTCTTCTTTATAAATATCACGGACGATAGCGACCCCGAGGATTCTGCCGGAAGCTGCCGAAATGCCCTGAATAAATCGGATGGCAGAAAGTGTCTCAACATTACCGGCATAGGTCGACAACAGACCAGTCACGATAAACAGCACGAGCCCCCAACACATGACCGGCTTGCGGCCAAAGCGATCTGAAAGTGGGCCAATAGAAATCTGCCCCAAAGCGGTGCCGAGCGTAAAAATACCGATGGTGATGCCGATGGTACCCGGGTCGACCGCCATGGCTTTAGCGATCTCGGGCATGGCCGGCAGGAAAGTGTCGATAGCAACCGGATTAAGCGACGACATGCCGGCGATCAGGATGACGATTAAAATATATTGGGTCCGGTTCACAGTTAGTTTCCAGCGCTACAAACGGCGGATATACAGCACATAGGTTGCCGCCGCCGCAAGTCCACATAAAGCTATCGCGGTTGCCATGGGTATCGAGCTGCCATCGGCAAAAGTAGAGAG
This sequence comes from Rhodospirillaceae bacterium, assembly GCA_018649245.1. Taxonomy (GTDB): domain Bacteria; phylum Pseudomonadota; class Alphaproteobacteria; order Rhodospirillales; family UBA2165; genus TMED23. Next base: position 3,564 of record JABIIH010000174.1, read on the forward strand.
TAAGGCCGAGACTACGGCTGCCATCGAATTTTGGATAAATCCTTGCAATGAAGACGCGGCGCCCGCGTTTCGCGGAAATGGCGTCAGCGAGGCCGAAGTCGTCTGGGGCAGCAAAATAGCTAAGCCGACCATAAAAAACATCATCGGTACAACAACTGCCAGGACATGGTTTATTTCGGCCACGGCGAAACCCAACATAACCAGACCGCTCAGCGCAACGGTGATTGAGCCAAACCTAATAAGCCATCTCATATCGACATAATCGATGAGTTTACCGGCAATACCCGCAGCTGCCATATAACCGATCATCACCAAAGAAAACCATAAGCCATATGCTCCCGGTTTGATGCCGAAGGTGCCAATCAGCAACCCGGAAGAGGAATTGAGATAGGCAACGAGCCCACTTAACACAAAGCCGCCACAAATCACGTTAATAAGGAATATGCGATTGCGGAGTATGTCGGCAAAATTTCCTAACAGAACCGATGGTCGCAGAGCGCGATAATCTTTTTCCTCGATCGTCTCTTTGAAAAAAAATAGAAATATTATAACCGCTGCGCCCGAATAGGCGGACATAAACCAAAACACGGTGCGCCAGTGAAAGTTTTCCGATAAATAACCGCCCAGCGGAGATGAGCCGACAGTTGAAATAGCGCTAATGAGCATAATTGCTGTAATGAGTTTTGCCAGTTTTTCCCGCTCGAACAGGTCGCGGGCAACGGCATTGCTGAGGATACGTCCGGACGCGGTCATTAGCCCCTGGATAAAGCGCCAAAAAATAAGTGTGCCGACATCAGCGGCCAACCCGGCACCTACGGTCGCGATAAAATAAATTAACAATGCCAAAACGATAATTGGCTTACGGCCAAATCGGTCAGACAAGGGTCCATATATGATTTGGCCAAGTGCATTGCCGGCGAAAATTGCCGTCAGTGAAAATTCAATCGAGCCGATGCCGACGTTGAGCCCTTGGGCGATGGCGGGAACGGCGGGCAGAAAAATATCGATGGCGATCGGCCCGATCATCGTTAGAAAACCCAGCAGACAAGCGTAAAATATGTACCCCTGATTTTTTACCTGCTTTTCAGACATGACGGCTAATCCGCTCTCAGCTTGGTGCCTGGACTTAGTAGCACAAAACTAAAGAAAGCAAACGCACTTGCACCGGTAAGCGCAATTGCCAACGGTATCTGCGTGCCGTCGGCGGTTAAACCCAGCGTAATTGATATTGTAGCTCCGCTGCACTGTTGAAGAAATCCCAGCAAAGAGGTTGCCCGTCCTGCCATATGCTGGAAGTTAGAGAGTGCTCCCGCCGTCATCGCTGCGACGCTCAGAGCAAAGCCGATTAGAAAAATCGCTGCCGGCACGAGGATGGTATAAATCGTTGTCATCCCTGCCATGGCAAAGCCGAGCATAAGCGAACCACCGATAAGATTAAAAAAAGAGCCGACAAACACGATTTTTTTGATGCCGATTTTGCTGACTATTCTCGCGGCCATCATGGCAGCGATTAAATGACCAACCATGATGGCGGCAAATTGATAGCCGAAAATATCAGCTGGCTGATTGAGCAGGCCGGTCATCACCGGAGCGAGGGCGGTCAGGATGGCAAAGATGCCGCCGTAGCCTCCAGCGCCAACCAATAAAAAAACCACAAATGTGCGATCTCTAATTATTTCAGCAAAACTTACGGCCAAAATGCGTGGCGTCATAGCGCGTTTGTTTTCGCTTTTAAGGCTCTCTTCAAGGTGAAAGTAAATGATTATTAAAACGATAGTGGCACTCAGGGCCATCATCATAAATACCGACCGCCAGCCAAACCAGACTGTGAGATGGCCGCCGATTACCGGCCCAATTAGCGGCATCATCGCTAATACCATAAACAATTTGGCAAATAAATTGGCCCCTTGTTTGAGGCCAAATAAATCGCGCACAACTGCACGCAGGATAATCATCGTTGAGGCCACCGCCACACCGTGGCAAAAGCGCAAGAAAAAGAGGGGCTCAACGGAAGTGACCGACGCGGAAAGTCCGGCCGACAAAATGTAGAGCAACAGCCCAATTATAATGACTGGTTTTCGCCCAAATTGATCTGACAAAGGCCCAAATATTAATTGGCCGACACCGACTCCGGCTGACAAAAAACCGAATGCCACCATAATTTGGCCGACATCGGTGTTAAGTCCCCGGGCCGCGTTATCGATGGCCGGCAGGAAGGAGTCCATGGCCATTGGGCTTAAAATTGCAAGACCGCTTAAAACATAAAATGTGTGAATAAAAGAGGGGGCCTTTGTCATTATGACCATGATCTATCTGGTAATTTTACGAGTGGCAAACATCCTGTGAGGAAGGTTAAGTCAGCGGACAAATGGTTCAATATCGTTCTAAAAGACCTTCAAGTGCTTGTTGATAATGTTTTGGTACTTCCCAGTGCGCCGCGCCGCTTACCATCAAGCCGACATAATGCGCACTGGGCGGCGGTGGATTATGCTGCTGGCGGGCGATGTAAAGATGGGCGTTGAGGGGTTTGTGGGGTGACAGCAGGCTCCAAACGTTGCGCCGCGTTCGATCATACCCATTGACCCGCCGACGGCCCAGTTTAAAACCTTCGGCCTTATCAAGCGCCACAACATCACGCTTTGAAATTAGGTGATAGAGCACGCCCCAGACTTCATCGCCCGGTGAGGGGATAACATCGGCGACGCCACAACGCCGCCGCGGCGAGCGCCTGGTAAATGCCAGCTTATAATCTGCGAGCTTGGCGGTGCTGACAAAGCGATAGCTCGGACAGCGCCGCCGCATTTGCTGCGGGTGCATGTTCGAGCCATAGGCAAAATAGAGCATTTAATTCCAAACTTTATCAGCAACCTCAACGATCATCGCCAGTTTGGCTTTTTGGTCGTCGACGGTGACCGGATTACCGGCGACCGTGCTGGCGAAACCGCATTGTGGGCTCAAGCCCAATTGGTCGAGATCGATAAATTGAGCCGCCTCATCAATCCGCGCCCGGAGATCATCTTGGGATTCCATTTCGGGCGTTTTGCTCGAGACCAGCCCGAGCACGACCATTTTATCTTTGGGTACGAATTTAAGCGGCTCGAAATCCCCGGCCCGGGGTGAGTCGTACTCCAAAAAGAATGCATCAACATCGAGATCATTGAAAAATTTTTCGGCAAAAGTCTCATAACCTCCTTCAGACAGAAATTTGCCTTTGTAATTACCCCGGCACATGTGGACGGCAACAGTGACACCAGTGGGGCGGTCCGCCAGACAATCGTTAAAAAGATCAATATAGTCGTTCATCAATTGCGCTGGGTCGATGCCGTCCGCTTTGACATGTTCCTGCACTTTGGGATCGCTCAGCATCGGGATCGGCACATCATCCAATTGAATATAGGTCGAGCCTGCCTCGGCCAGGGCGGCGATCTCTTCCCGGTAGACTTGGGCCAGATCGGCAAAATACTCCTTTGTGCTGTCATAAACGCCGGGCTCAATGGTTTGGTCGAGCCGGAACATGTGCATGGTCGGCGGTGAGACGATAGTGGTTTTTGGTGTTTTGCCGGTATTGGCTTTGACAAACTCAAACTCGTCGCTAGCGATGGGTGTGGTACGGGAAACCTTAGTGGTGACAATAGGCGCGGTGAATTCCTGCTCATGGCCATGAGCATCGTGGAAGGTGAACAAGGCCTTGCTGACCTCGAGGCCGTTGACCCGCTCGACAAAGCTTGACCAGTAGGATGCCCGGCGAAACTCGCCATCGGTAATCGCTTCAAGGCCGACACTTTCCTGCAGCGCGATAACATCTTTAATTGCCTGATCTTGAGCCGCGGTGACCTCATCGGCGCTTATTTCTCCAGCATGAAATTTCTTAAAGGCGTCGGTAATTGATTTCGGGCGCAACAGACTGCCGACATGATCGGCGCGGAAAGGTGGCTTGGTTCGTGCGGCCATTAATAAAATCCTTTAACAAGTGGTCTTAACTCTGGTTATTATAGCGCTACAAAGTATATTTATTATTTGATAGATCAATAAAAAAATAATTTGAAAATAGGGAGGCCCCAATGACCGCTAGCCGCAAAGAGCAGACCCGCACCACCTGGCTCGAAACGATTGAGAAACACAAAGCTGACACCCACAGTCCGGCGACGGATCAGATCTGGTCGGAAAAATTGGAATGTGCCAGCCGCGACGAACTCATTGCGATCCAAAATGATAAGCTGCAGGCAGTGACGCCTTTCCTCTACGAAAACAGTGACTTCTACCGGCGGCGCTTTGATCGTCTCGACTTGGCGCCGACAGATATTAAGACGGTCGATGATCTGACCAAATGGCCGGTCGTTGATAAAGCTGAAATGATCGAAGATGTTAAAGATCATCCGCCCTACGGCACCTATTCAACGATGGATGACGAGCTCTGGAATAAACGCGGCTGGATGCTGTTTTCGTCCTCAGGTTCGAGCGGAGTGCCCCGAGTTTTCCGCTACTCTCACATTGATCGTGATTTGTGGGAATGGGCCAATGCCCGGGCGATCTATTCTTTTGGCGTGCGGCCAGAAGATACTGTGTTCCTGGCTTCGGGTTACGGCCCGCATGTGTTTGCCTGGGGCGTGCAATACGCGCTGCAACGGATGAACGTTGCCTGCATTCCGGGCGGCGGTATGACGACCGATATGCGCGTCAATATCGTAGATCGTTTTAAACCGACCGTCTTGTGCTGTACGACCTCTTATGCCTTGCATCTTGGCCGGGCGATGGAAGAAAAAGGACTTGATCCGGCAGCGAGCTCTATCCGTATGTTGTTTGTCGGTGGTGAGCCCGGCACCGGCATCATGAATACCCGCAACCGGCTCAAAAAGCTGTGGGGGGCGGAGATGCGGGAGTTTTACGGCTGTACCGAAGTGGCGCCCCATAGCGGGGGCTATTCCTGCTCGCATGCGGAACTATCTGATGATTTGGTCGCGACTCATTTGATGGAGGACCACCAGATTTGGGAATTGGTTGATCCTGATACGATGGACCCAGTTCAAGAAGGTGAGCAAGGGATAACCGTTTGCACCAGTCTCCATTCCGAAAGCTCACCGCAGCTGCGTTTTAATATCGGTGATTACACAACTTACTCGACCGGGCAATGTGGCTGCGGGCGCACCCATGTGCGGGCTATGGGCTCCTTTGCCGGGCGCTCGGATGATCTGATTAATCTACGTGGCATCAAAATGTATCCGGTGCAACTCGAGCAAGCTGTCCGGGCCGTTCCCGGTATTGGCGACGAATATGAAATTGTGATCGAAACCAATGACAAAGGATTGGATATTATGACCGCACGAGTTGAACACGCCGAGGATGTCTCCGCGCAAGTGATTAATGAGATCAAAACCCGCTGTGAAGTGACGATCGGTGTTGAGATGCTGGCGCCCAATACGTTGCCCAAAACGGAGTTTAAAGCCAAACGCATCCGCGACGAGCGGGAAAAGGGGTGACGGAATTTGCTAACCTCTCAAAGATTTGACGCCTAGTTGATGAAGAATTGTCTATTATCAAACCATGGTATTCGAACTCAATATATTTTGGCTGTTGATAGGTGTGGTCAGTGTTTTGACTGTGTTCCTCGGTGTTTACCTCCATTGGGACAATCTGCCAGAGAGTAAGCTGGCGACACTCGACCCGGACCAACTGGCGCGCGATCTTATTAATGATCCAACTCTTTCCGAAGAAGAGCGGGGCTATATGAAAGAAGTCGCTGCGTTGGATCTCACCAGCCGTCATTTAATCTGCTAAAAAAAAGGCCGCCTCAGAAGAGACGGCCTTTTGGTGAATGAAAACTCGAATTTAAGATGAATAGTACATCTGAAACTCGACCGGGTGGGTCGTGTGTTCCAGAGCGTAGACTTCTTCCATTTTAAGATCGATATAACCTTCGATCTGGTCATCGGTGAAGACGCCACCTGATTTCAAGAAGTCGCGGTCTTCATCAAGTGCGCCAAGGGCTTCCCGCAAGGAGCCGCAAACAGTCGGTACATCAGCAATTTCTTCCGGCGGCAGATCATACAAATCTTTATCCATGGCATCGCCTGGATCAATCTTGTTCTGGATGCCGTCAAGGCCAGCCATCAGCATGGCCGAAAAGGCAAGATAGGCATTTGCCGTCGCATCGGGGAAGCGAATTTCAACCCGCTTGCCGTTCGGGCTGGCTGAATACGGGATCCGGCACGAGGCTGAACGGTTACGCGCTGAATAAGCCAACAGTACCGGCGCTTCAAAACCCGGGATCAACCGCTTGTAGCTGTTGGTCGATGGGTTGGAGAAGGCATTGATCGTCTTGGCATGTTTGATGATACCGCCAATGTAGTTCAAGGCGGTATCGGATAAATCTGCATAGCCAGAACCGGCAAAGGCTGGTTTACCGTCTTTCCAAATCGATTGGTGAACATGCATTCCGGTGCCATTGTCATTGATGACGGGCTTCGGCATAAAGGTCGCCGTTTTGCCATAAATGTGAGAGACCATATGAACAACATATTTATAGGCTTGAACGTTGTCGGCACTTTGTACCAGCGTTTCAAATTTGATGCCAAGCTCATGCTGAGAAGGTGCGACTTCATGATGGTGTTTTTCCATCGTCACGCCCATATCCTGCAGGGTTGTCACCATTTCAGAACGCAGATCGTGCGCTGAATCGACCGGCGGTACCGGGAAATAGCCGCCTTTAATACCAGGGCGGTGACCAATATTGCCTTCAGCAAAGTCTTCGCCGGAATTATACGGACCTTCTTCATGATCGATTTTATAGAATGTGTGGTTCATCGAAACTTGGGAACGCACATCATCAAAAACAAAGAATTCGGGTTCTGGCCCAAAGTAGGTAGTGTCACCGATGCCGGTACTTTGCAAATATGCTTCGGCACGTTTGGCGGTGGAGCGGGGGTCGCGCGAATAATTTTCACCAGTAACCGGATCTTTAATATCGCAGATCATGATCATGGTTGGTTGTGCCGAGAACGGGTCCATCACACAAGTGCTCGGATCAGGGATCAGTGCCATATCGGATTCGTTAATCGCTTTCCAGCCGGCAATCGAAGAGCCGTCAAAGAAAATACCGTCATTAAAAGCATCTTCGTCGATGGTTTCCGGTAACTGAGTGAGGTGCTGCCATTTGCCTCGCGGATCGGTGAAACGCAGGTCGATATGGCGAACGTCGTTCTCCTTGACGACCTTGGCGACGTCTTCTGGAGTTTTACAATCAAACGACATAGTTCTGTTCCTTTCTTAAAGTCTAACTTTTTTTGTGTGGGTGTAAGTGTTCAAGATATATTTGGTTTAAATCGCCTCTGCGCCCCGTTCGCCCGTGCGAATGCGGATCGCGTCTTCGATCGAACTGATGAATATTTTACCGTCGCCGATGCGGCCGGTGTGAGCGGCCTTTTGGATAGCTTCGACAGCGGCGTCTAATTGCTGGTCCTCAATGACGAGTTCGATTTTCACTTTGGGCAGGAAATCAACAACATATTCGGCGCCACGATAAAGTTCCGTATGTCCTTTCTGCCGGCCAAAGCCCTTGGCTTCGACAACGGTAATACCTTGCAGTCCGACGTCCTGAAGCGCTTCCTTGATCTCGTCAAGTTTGAACGGTTTTATAATCGCTTCGATTTTTTTCATTAAAATCTGTCCCTAATTTGACGTACTTCCGTGCGTAATTTTGAAGCACTGGGTGTATTTCTGCCACGCAATTTCACTGTCTGTAATAGACGACTTATCATTCTCTATCGCAGGAGTCATGCCAGTTTTGAACTTTCATATTTATGTAAATAAAATCAATTACTTAGGTGGTTGTTGCAGGTTAAAAAAAAGCCTGATTTTATCGTCGCCTGCACAAAAATTAGGCATCTGCTCAATTAACCATCTGAATCGGCATTTTCTAGGCGTTGCTAAACTCGATATAGCGCTCTAAGGTTTTTTTTAAAGACCAACAGAAAGACCACGGGGAGTGCTCCATGAAAATTAAAGAACGTATAGATTACAGCGCCATCATCGACCGTAAACCGCTGACCTTGCCTGATGGCGGTCGGGTCATTGTCTGGCCGGTGGTTAATCTTGAGGAATGGCCGCCTGAGCTGCCCTTGCCCCGGCGTATTTTAACGCCACCTGGTGAAGGCGGGCATGTGCCGGACATTCCCAATTGGTGCTGGTCGGAATACGGCATGCGGATCGGTGTCTGGCGGTTGATGAAAGTGCTGGAAGAGTTTGGTGTCACGCCGACGGTCTCAATGAACGGCACGGTGCCGGAAGCCTATCCCCGGGTTGCCGAGGCTGCACTTGAAGCCGGTTGGGAGTTCATGGGGCACAGCTACATTCAAAAGCCGATGTACGATGTTGAGGATGAGCGGGAAGCTATCTTCAAAACCATGGAAACCATGCAGGCTTATTGCGGCTATAAACCGCGCGGCTGGATGGGGCCGGGGTTGACCCAAACCGAAAACACGCCGGAATTGCTGGTTGAGGCCGGCTTTGAATATACTGCCGACTGGATTTTGGATGATCAGCCGTGCCCGATTAATACCACTGCCGGGCCGCTTTATTCGGTGCCTTATACCACGGAGCTCAATGATATCCCGATTATGCTGTCGCAAACTCATGTCTCCAGCGTGCTCTATGACCGGACGATGGATTATTTCGAGACGCTGTATGAAGAGGGTGCGGAGAACGTGCGGATTATGACCATCGCCGTGCACCCCTATATCCACGGCGTGCCGCATCGGATCAAATATTTCCGCCGGATTTTCAAGGAACTTTCCGAAAAACCTGGTGTGGTCTTTATGACCGGTGCCGAAATTCTGGATTGGTACTTAGCGCAGCAGTAAACCTTAAAACACAGCTTCCTGTTCGACCTGCTGGTTGTCTTCGTTGAAGAACAAGACCTGGGAATTAATTTCTTCATCGGTTGAAACGTATTGAACGACGACGATACGATCGCCTTGGTAGCACAACCGGGCACTTGGTCCGTTAATGCCGACCGTGTGGTCGTCATCGCCTTCAATCACATAAGTGTCGTAACGTGCACCGTTATTGAAATTGTAGATCGACACGACATCACCAGCCCGCAGTTTCGACTCATTTAAGATGCGGGGCGGCAGGGTGATAGAACCGGAATACTGGAGCTCGCATTGGGTCACACAAATGCCATGGAGTTTCACGGCCATAACTGAACGCATAATCATCTGGAGAAATCCATAGGTTAAATTGGGACAGTGGGTTGGCGATGTTTGATTACATTGTCAGCCTTTTTGCAAGCGCCTATTTCGGTGACTACCGGCGCAGTCGCCATGGCTGATTAAAGTCACGGCGTGAGCGCCAGCGTTTGGCGGAATACTTCTTGAGGAAATCATCCATATCTTCGGTCTCGTCATCTTCGTCGTCACTATCCTTAGGGCGAGACTTGGTCAAGGCGAGGCGATAGTTGATGTCCTCGAAATAGCGCCGTGTGGTCTGCCGGGCCTGATCCAGCATTTCAGGATGCTGCCAGGCCGGTTTAACCAGGCCGTGCTGATACCCCGCTTGATTTAGGATCGGATAATAGACACCACTAAAGGGACTGTAATTGCGGCCCGCTCGGCGTCTATCGCCACTGGCAATCTGACATTCCTTGTCCGGTGAAGTGCGGTGGATTGGGTTTTCAATATCCCATGCCAGTCCGGCCAAGGCCGTTTCGCGTCCGGTCTCGGGATTTTTACGGATATATTTGAAAACAGATTTATGGAACCGCTCGGCAAAAACATCCAGCCGGTGAGTTGCGCCTGGTTGGGTACAGCGCAGCAGGTCGTAGGCGTGGCGCACTCGGGCCGCTGCATACCAATGGGCCGCACTTTCCTTATCTTTCTTATAGAGGCGATCCGCCATGGCATAGAGATAGACGGGCGGAAAAGTATGAGCGCGATTTTTCAGCCACGGCATTACATCCTCGTAAGCTTTCTTTGGAATGTTGCGGATCAGCGCGACGCCGATAGTCCAATCATCTTCAACCAAGGTCTGCTCAATGGCATTTTTAGTGCGATCCGCTCCCAGCACCCAGCCTTCGCTGGTGGTTTTGCAGCCGCTGAGCGCCAAAAGACCGATCAGCGCTACGCTCAAACGCAAATAGATTCTACCAGAGGATTTCATCACGATTCTCCATCCAAATTAACCATTACAGGTGTTATGGAGGGACCAGAGGCGGTTTTTATGCTAGAGAATAAAAAAAGTTGAAAAAATTAAATGGTTTTAAGGGAGTAACGGATTTTGAAACCAACCAATACAATTTTAGGTGAGTACGGCACGACGATCTTTGCCGTCATGACCGGACTAGCGATTGAGCACGAGGCGATTAATCTTGGCCAGGGTTTTCCGGATACCGATGGACCCGCCGATATTCTGGCCGACGCCGAGCGCGCCACCAAAGAGGGCCCCAACCAATACCCGCCGATGATGGGCCTGCCCGAATTACGCCAGGCCGCTGCCCAGCACAATAAAATCTTTTATGATCTCGATTTGGATTGGCAGACCCAATCAATCGTCACCTCGGGTGCCACCGAAGCCATTGCTGCCTGTTTGTTTGGTTTGGTGGAGCCGGGTGATGAAGTTGTCTTGATCGAGCCGCTTTATGATTGCTATCTGCCGATGCTGCGCAGGGCCGGGGGCGTGCCCAAGCTGGTCCGCATTGAGCCGCCTCATTGGGAGCTGCCTTATGAAGCGCTTGAAGAGGCGTTTTCCGATAAGACCAAGCTGATCATGCTTAACACGCCGACCAATCCGGCGGCCAAAGTTTACACCCGTGATGAACTAGAATTCATCGCCGGGTTGCTAGAGAAACACGATGCCTATGCCATTTGTGATGAGGTTTATGAGCACCTGACCTATGACGGCAAGCCGCATATTCCGCTGATGACCCTGCCGGGAATGGCCGAGCGCTGCATAAAGATCGGCTCGGCGGGCAAGACGTTTTCGATGACCGGCTGGAAGGTCGGCTATTCCGTCGGCGCACCAAAACTAATTGAAGCGATGTCAAAAGCGCACCAGTTCCTGACTTTCACCACGCCACCAAATCTGCAAAAGGCGGTGGCCTATGGGCTTGGCAAGGAAATCGAGTATTTTAAATCGCTGGGTGCTGATATGCAGGCCAAACGCGACCGGCTCAGTGAGGGGCTTACCAAGATCGGCTTTGAGGTGATGGACAGCCAGGGTACCTATTTTCTGGCCACTGATTTCAGGCCCTTAGGCTTTAATGGAGATGATGTCGAATTTTGTAAACATCTGACGATTGAAGCCGGGGTCGGTGCGGTGCCGTTCAGTCCGTTCTATCAAGGTGGCCTCGAGAGCGGCGTCAGCCACTTCGCCCGGTTTTGTTACTGCAAACAAGACAGCCTCCTCGATGAGGCGATCGATCGACTGGCAAAACATTTCGGCGGGGTGTAAGCGTCTAACCGTCATGCCCGGGCCCATAATAATTTCTGGCCGCGTATCCATCTTTCTTTGTTTGTGTCTCCCCAATACGTAGAAAAATCACTACAGAGTCCACAGAGATAGGTTTCTGCGATGTACCGAAAATCAGAAGTTTTTGTACACCTTTATGTGTCTGCTTTATCCCTGAAAGCGGACAATATCGATGTAAGGTAAAAGAGTCCGCTTCTGACCCAAAGCGGACATTGGTGATTGACCACACCAACAAATAAATTAAGTTTCTCTCAGCCAACGTCATCGAAATTTTTCAACAATTTTTTCGTATTTTCTTTTTCACGCAAAGCCAAGAATAATAAATTGAATTATATTTTAAAAAAAATCGACATTTAGTCAGAATCATTATTAAATAACTCGCAGTTAAAACAGGGAGAAACACAATGAACAAATTTAGTTTCCATAAACCTCTTATTACCGGCGTTGCGATTGCTGCAATGGCCGTTTCAATATCAGCAGTATCTGCTGAAACCATCAAAATTGGTGCCTCTGCACCAAAAACGGGGCCGCTGGCTGGTGGTTCAACCGTCAGCTATTGGCCAAATGTCAAATTGTGGGTCGAGCAAGTTAATGCCCGCGGTGGTATAAAGTTAAAAAGTGGCAAAGCCAAAATCGAATTGATCGAATATGATGACAGAACCAATCCCGGTGAAGCGATCAAGAATATTCAGCGTCTGGCCACTCAAGATAAGGTTGATTTTATCCTAGCGCCTTATGGCACAGGATTTAATCTAGCGACCGCACCGATCTTTGCGAAGTTCAACTACCCATTGATAACCCATACAGCGATTACCGATAAGATCGATGTCCTAACAAAACGCTATCCCAACATTTTCTTTACGCTGGGCTCAACGACAGCTTTCTCCGTATCAGTGGTTAATATTTTAAAGAAAATGCGGGCCGATGGTAAAATCGGCAGTCGTGTTGCCATGGTCAATGTGGCTGACGCTTTTGGTATCGAGATGGCCAATGCGGCGCGTCCGGTGTTCAAGAAAGAAGGATTTGAAATTGTTTATGACAAATCCTATCCGCTTGGCTCACCTGATCTATCGCCGGTTATTCGAGGCGCCAAAGCTTCCAAACCCGATGCTTTTGTTGCCTGGTCCTATCCGCCGGACACCTTTGGCCTAACAGCTCAGGCGAAAGTCCAGGGCTTGAACGTGAAGGCGTATTACACCGCTGTGGCGACTGCTTTCCCTGCCTTTGGTGGAAAATTTGGTAAAGCTGCTGAAGGTATCTTAGGCGCTGGTGGCATCAATCCTGATGAGGCTGCGATGAAAAAATATTTTGCGGCACACCGGAAAGTAACGGGTAAAACGCCTGATTACTGGGCTAGCGGTATGGTCTATGCAACATTCCAGATCCTGGAGAAAGCGATCGAAGGTGTCGGAACAAAAGACCGGAAAGCGGTGATCAATTATATCAAAAACAACGCTTTCAAAACCGTTATGGGACCGATCAAATTTAAAAACCAAAACAATGAAAAATTTTGGACGGTTGGTCAGTGGCAAGGCGGTAAGTTCTACGGTGTAAGTTCCACTGGTCGCCCTGGCGCAAAGTCAATTAACGCCAAGCCTAAGTGGTAGAATTATCTTTAATAACTCCCGGTGTGGTTAGTTAGACCGCGCCGGGAGCTTTATTTACGGCTTCCATATTCAAATGGACATTATCATAATCGGAATGCTGCTGGGAGGTGCCTATGCGCTGATGGCGATGGGCCTGCAATTGCAGTACGGCGTTGCCCGCATCATGAATCTTGCCAATGGCGAGATGTTGGTCGCCGGATCTTTTGCCGCGTTTTGGATTTTTACCGGCTATCAATACAGCCCTGTCTTATCGATTGTTATCGTTGCGCCTCTGGCCTTTGGGGCCAATTGGTTGATCTACAAAATTTTTATGCGCCCGTTGGTTAAGAGGGCTAAATCGGAAGGCCAGCTTGAAGTTGACAGTATACTCTCAACCTTTGGCCAAAGTTTTATTCTGGTTGGTTTGATGCTGGCATTATTTGGTGGTGAATATTTCAGCTATTCCTATCTCGAAGAACCTTTTGAAATTATGGGCGAGGCATATGAGCTTAATCGTATCATCGCCTTTCTGTTTTCGGCGGTGTTATGTGGCAGCCTCTATTTTTGGCTCAATCGAACCCGGCTCGGACTAACCTTTCGGGCCGTTTCGGTTAACGCCGAAGCCGCTGGTCTGGTTGGCATCAATGTTCCGCGTGCTGCAGCCTTGGCGTTTGGCATTGGTGGTGCGGTAACAGCTTCAGGCGGCGCACTGCTGAGTATGTTTCTGACCTTCGATGCATCGGTCGGCGTGATATTCACGATGAAGGCATTGGTCATTGTTATTATGGGCGGTGTCCGGGATATTCGGGGAACGATCCTGATCGCCTTTGTATTAGGTCTCGCCGAAACGGCCGTGGCGAGCTTGATCGATCCAGGCCTTACGCTTGCCGCCGCATACTTTCTATTTATCATTATTTTATTGTTCCGGCCTGAAGGCCTATTCGGCCGGAGGTCGGTATGAGGCGACGTTACTATGGCGGCAGGAGGCGCTGGGAATTTGTCGGCATGACGCGCCGCGAACTCTATGGCTTGCTGACAGGCATTATTATATTCGCCCTGGCTTCTTTACTGCCGCTTGTAAATACCGGATACGGCTTATCGCTTGGTGTTACCATTGCCATGTATACGGTTCTCTCGACTTCCTGGGCACTGTTTTCCGGACCGACTCATTACATATCACTCGCAACAGCGGCCTTTTTTGGCTTGGGCATGTATGTCGTCGGCGGTGGTCTTGAGATGTATCCGTTTCCAATATTGATCCTGATTGCTGCCGGAGTGGGAGCTGTTCTTGCCGGCTTTATTGGCATCGCCACGCTCAGATTGTCCGGCGTCTATTTTGTCATCTTTACTCTCGGTCTTGCTGAACTCATCCGCCAGCTTGTGACCTGGGGGCAGACAACTCTAGGTACCAGTAGCGGGCTTTACGTGCTGACGAATATTGATGAGAAAATGATTTACTGGCAGCTCTTGGTTTTAGCCGCTTTTGTCTATCTGATCGGCTGGTGGATCAATCGCTCAAAGCTCGGCTTTGCTCTTCGCATTATCGGCAATGATGAAAAAGTCGCTGCCCATAGCGGTATTAACACCGCCTTGGTAAAAGTGCTTTTGTTTATGGTTTCCGGCTCGATTGCCGCTGTCACCGGCGCCTTGCTCGCCCCCCGATGGACATATATTGAGCCGACAATTGCATTTAGTCCGATGTTATCGTTTCTCGTTGTCATAATGGCGCTGATTGGCGGAGCCCATAGATTATGGGGGCCCGTTCTTGGCGTCGTGCCCTTCGCTTTAGTGTGGGATTTAATTACGGCCAAATTCCCCAATCAAACAGCTCTGATGCTGGGCATCGCCTTTTTGCTTATTGTCTATGCGATTCCGCATGGTTTTATTGGCCTCGGCGAAAAGTACTGGGCTAAATATAAAGTTTGGAGGGACAGAGCATGACCGAGGTTACAGCGCTCTCCATTCAAAACGTGTCAAAAAATTTTGGCGGACTTGTTGCGGTCGATCAGATGACTTTTGACGTAATGGAGCATGAAGTTGTTGGTCTGATTGGTCCGAACGGCTCCGGTAAGACAACAATGCTGAACTTGATCTCAGGATTCTTAAAACTCAGTTCCGGCCAGGTCGGTGTCTTCGGCAAAAGCATCACCGGGCGTTCGGCAAACCGCATTGCTCGGCGGGGCATTGCCCGCACTTTCCAATTGGTAAGAATGCTGCCGAGTATGACCGTCAGGGAAAACGTCGCAGCAGGTGGTGTTTTTGGCTACCAGAGATATTGGGGGGTTGAATTAGACAGGCGCACCAATTTTGTCATCGAGCAGGTTGGCCTCGGCGGTAAGGACGCGATGCCGGTCGTCGCCCTTACTTATATCGATCAAAAACGAGTGGAACTGGCGCGGGCTTTAATATCCGATCCGCAACTCATTTTGCTAGATGAATGGTTGGCGGGCTTAAATCCAAAGGAGATGGAAATCGGCATTAAGCTGATAAACGAACTGCGCTTTGAAGGCCGCACGTTGATTATTGTTGAGCACTACATGGACGCGATACGCAGCCTGTGCGACCGCTGTATTGTCATGAATAGCGGCGCTAAAATAGCGGAAGGATCACCGCACGAAGTTCTGAGCGATCCCGAAGTCGTGCGGGCTTATCTGGGAGATAATGATGCTTGAATGTCGTGACCTTTCGGTTTCCTACGGACCACACCGTGCGCTAGACGGTGTGTCGATGAACATCAAACCAGGAGAAATAGTCGTAATATTGGGCGCTAATGGCGCTGGAAAAAGTACGCTCTTACGATCAATTGCGGGATTGATCGATTATGATGATTTTGATGATAACGACGATGATTTCATCCGGGAAAACAGCAAAATTTTGATGGACGGGAACTCAATTTACGATTGGGATCCCCATCAAGTCGTCGAAGTCGGCCTTTCTATGGTCCCGGAAGGCCGGGCACTCTTTGGCGAACTGACCGTCCTTGAGAATCTCTTACTTGGTGCGTATCCTCAACGGGCGCGAGTTGACGAAGCGGCCAATTTAGATCGCGTCATGGCGATCTTCCCAAAACTCGCTGAACGTCGGTCACAAATTGCCCGTACCATGAGTGGCGGGGAGCAGCAGATGGTGGCGGTTGGCCGGGCAATGATGTCGGCGCCTTCCATTTTGATGTTGGACGAACCTTCTCTGGGATTATCGCCAATCCTCTGCTCTGAACTATTCAAAGCCTTGGTCGAAATTCGCGAAACCGGTGTCGGCATCCTATTGGTTGAGCAGAACGCCAAGCAAAGCCTCGCTATTGCTGATCGCGGCTATTTGTTGGAAACTGGCCGTATTACAGATGAGGACACTGCTCACGAACTTGCCAATAATCAGGCGGTTCTACGGGCTTACCTCGGGGGAGCAACACGCATTGTCACCGGCACCCAAAAACGCCATCAGACGAGTGAAATACTTAAAGATGATATTGCCACGATAATTGATCGTGCCAGCAAACGCCAAACGGATCACATTAAAGATCTAAGAGCAGACAAAAAATAGCCGGTCGAAGTCATAGGAGAAACAATTATGAACAAGATATTTAAAGATATGTATGTTGGAGGCCGTTGGTGGCCGGCTGATCGAACCTTTCGCGACTACAACCCTTCGGATGATACGGTTTGGGCAGAAGTGCCTGATGTTGGCGTGCCAGAAGTTCGCAACGCGATCGATTCAGCCAATCATGCCTTTGAGAAATGGTCTGATCTGCCCTATAATCAGCGCGCCCACTACATGATTAAGATCGCCGAAGTTTTCGAAAAGCGGAAAATGGATGTTGTTAAGGCTCTCCAGGGTGAGGCCGGCGGTTGGTTCGGCAAAGGCATGTTCGAGGCCATGTATATCCCCGAAGTGTTCTATGCTGCAGCGGCGATGAACTATCAGGCGATCGGCGAGGTTATACCATCGGATTCAGGTAAATTATCAATGGCTATACGTCGACCGGTCGGCGTAATATCAGTCATCAGCCCGTGGAATTTCCCGACCATACTGACAGCGCGCGGCATCGCCTTTGCGCTTGCAGCGGGCAATACAATTGTTCTCAAACCGTCCGAAGAAACGCCCTATACCGGTGGGCTATTGTTTGCCGAAATTTTTGAAGAAGCCGGTGTCCCGGGCGGTGTGCTCAATGTCGTGACGTGTTCCAGAGACAATGTCTCCGAAGTTGGCCAGGAACTGGTTGAGAATCCCTTGGTAAAAGGTATTTCCTTTACCGGCTCAACAGCTGTCGGCAGGGAGATTGCCGCACGAGCCGGGGCACATTTAAAAAAATGTTGCGTCGAGCTTGGCGGTAAAGATGCGCTGATCGTTTGTGATGATGCGGATATGGACCGGGCCACCGGGGCTGCTAATTTTGGAAGCTTTATGCATCAAGGGCAAATTTGCATGTCGGTCGAGAAAATCCTGGTTCATGAAAGTGTCATGCCGGAATTTCTAAAACGCTTTATAGAACGTGCCTCTAAGCTAAAAGTGGGTGATACCACCAAGGACAACTCTCATATCATCGGCCCTCTGATTAATGACCGACAGGTGGCTCGCGTCAAAGACCAAATAGATGATGCGCTGGAAAAAGGCGCTAAGATTGTCCTCGGCGGCAAAATCGAAGGACGTTTTGTCGAGCCAACTATATTGGTCGATGTCACGCCTGACATGAAATTATACCAAGACGAAACTTTTGGTCCGGTCGTTCCCGTTATCCCTTTCTCGAGCGATGAAGAAGCCATTTCTATCGCAAATGATACCGAGTACGGCCTATCTTCTGGCGTGATTACAAAAGATGAATACCGCGGCCTGGAAATTGCCAAAAAGCTGGAAACAGGCATGTGCCATATTAATTGTTCCTCGGTGAACGATGAGCCACATGCACCGTTTGGTGGTTCAAAGTCATCCGGCGTTGGCCGTCATGGCGGTAGATGGGCGACCGATACGTTTTCAGAAACCCGCTGGATTACGCTCGAACGCGGGGGGCGGGGCTTTCCACCCGGTTTTTAAATATGCTGGAATCGCCTGAAAATTTGTATTGGTTTGTTTGACGTAGCGATTCAATGTGAATGTCCGCTTTTGGCTGAGGCTGTTGAAAAACTCCTTATTGTTTCATTATTGAAGTTGTGATTCGATAGTCCTGTTGATTTCAGGAGGATTGATGATGCTAGGCGAACAAGTTGGACTTCAAGATCGGTTATTTTATGAGTTTAACC
>JABIIH010000134.1 GCA_018649245.1 Rhodospirillaceae bacterium
CAACCCGCACGGCCCAACCGAGACATTCTTAGGCCTCGCTCGTGGTCAAGTATATGCCCGCGACAAAAACGCCGAAGGCCCCTACGATTTAGAGACCCCCGCCCACCCGCCGGTGGAGAATTTGGTTACTGCGGCAAAAGAGCTGGCCGATGCGCTCGCCGAACTATCCCGGCCGGTTAAAAAACTGGTGCAAATTCTAACCGACAAGCTGGATGATGAAGCAGATGAGTTGGACACCTCGACGCGCCAACGCATCGAAGCCGTCACCCGCAGCCTGGAGAGGCGCTGCATTCATCAGGTAACAGCTTGGCGCAATATGCTGGAGAATCTTGCCGATGACACGCCGGAGGAATTTGTCGATTTTCTCAGCGTTGAGCGTTATCAGGGGCGCGATTATGATACCGGCCTGCATCGCCATTTTGTTGACCCAGTCAAGCCCTTTGCCGAGCAAGTGCTGGATGCCTCCCACGGCGCATTGATCACCTCGGCAACTTTACGGGATGAGGAAAATTGGGAGGCGGCGACGGCCCGGACCGGACTTGATTATATGGCAGCCCCGCCATCGCAAGCCGCCGTACCCTCGCCGTTTGATTATGCCGCCCAAACCCGCGTCTATGTCGTTAGCGATATTGATAAAAACAATCCGGATCAATTGGCCACCGCCTACCGCGAGTTGATGACGGCAAGTGGTGGTGGTGCGCTGGGGCTGTTCACTTCGATCGCCAGATTGCGCCAAGTCCATCAGCGCTTGGCCGACGCGCCTGAGATGGAGAAATTAATGCTGTTGGCCCAGCATGTTGATCCGCTGGATACCGGCACTTTAGTTGATATTTTCCGGGCCGAAGAAAATGCCTGCCTGCTCGGCACGGATGCAGTGCGCGACGGCATTGATGTGCCGGGCCGAGCCTTAAGGCTTGTGGTCTATGACCGGGTACCGTGGCCCCGCCCCACTATTCTGCACAAAGCCCGTAAAACTGATTTCGAAGAACGGCACTTTGGCGCGAAATATGATGATATGCTGACCCGATTACGGCTCAAGCAAGCTTATGGCCGTCTGGTTCGCCGGGCCGATGATCACGGCGTGTTTGTCATGCTCGATCGCGCCATGCCATCGCGCCTCAAAGGAGCTTTTCCGGACGGCGTTGACGTCCATCGTATCGGCTTGGCAGATGTAATCCGCGAGGCTAAAGAGTTCTTAAATTAGCGCTGATTTTAGTTGCGATGATTGGCTGGTTTTTGCCAACTTCGAGTGATTTCCCAGCCCGTACCAACCCGCCGCAATAGGTAAGAATTCTTGTCGCTCAATGGCAGATGCTGGCCGTTGTTGAAGAACTGCCCACCTTTCACCATGAGAGAATGAACCAAAATATAATTGTTATCTCCGGTTTCCGCGATTTTCTTTTTTATCCGCTCGGGTGAGGGACTGCTAAAGGCCGCCATCCAATCGGTTTTAACCCGCCCGAGATGATAGCGCGTGATCAGACCAGATTCACCGGTACCGAACGGATCAAGGATAAAAATCTTGGATTTCTCATCAACCAGATTTGCGACCTCTTTAGCCACCGCGGTAAAATGCGGTTTGGGCGGCTCCAAATCAAAACGTAATTTGTGCGCAAATCCGAGGGGTAGGGCGACAACTAATAATATACCAATGCCTTTTAGCCATACCGGCAATTGATCTCGGCTGAGACGATGGCGAAACAGATAAATCAATCCAGCTGAAATAAAGACAACGGCGACCATACCGTTATGGGTACTGTACCGCCAAAAGGAAATCACTGACAATGCACTGGTTCGACCAAAGTAACCGACATACATCATCAACAGAAAAGAGGTGTAGCCCAGGAATAAGACCGCAACGAGAACAGAAATTCGATCAAACTTTGTCTCAAATTTGATGAGACCGCGAACGGCAAGAACACAAGCAATCAGCATGGGCGCGAAAAAGCCAATTTTCTTAAATGCCACAACTCCCATCTTAGCGATGATTGCCGGGATGTCCTTAATATACCAACTGTCAAATGGCCTTAGGTTCAATTCCGCATTGGATAATTCCCCAAGATTAACAACAACATGGTAACGCCAAGCCAAATAAATAATGATCGCCGGTATAACCGCCAGAACGAGGTATCGGAAATAGACGCCAATATTTATCTCCCGATCCCTAAGCGCCAGTACCGTGATGGCAAAAGCAATGATCACGCATAAAACAAGATTGGATTGTCGCACATTGATCAATAGGCTGAATACCAAAGCAAGCTGCAGAGCTGCAGCAGCAGGCGACAGTTTAGTCCGCCCGGCCAGACTCTCGACAAAATAGTAACCTATTAGCAACCCAAAACCGGTAACAACCGATGTACTGACATCCGAGTACGCCGTTAATATAATTTTCTGAACAAAGGTCGGATTAAATATGGTCGCAAACAGAACAATAAGAGCCGCAAAACCCCAATTTATCTGTGCCGTCAACTCCCGCCCGGCAACCCGCAATGCCGTTCTGAGAGCAAATGTCGAAAACGTTAAAAGCAACAAAATATTTAACGTCCCGCTAATATTGTTCAGAAACTGACCCGCAATCAGGCTGGATAAATAAGTAAGCATGGGCCAGCCGAAGGGATAGCCGGGAATCATAAAGGCGCCGAGAAAGGGCAGCTGATTATTGGGGAACCCATTTATGGTCAAAAGATATTGTGAGGCCGGCAGCCAATGAGAAAATTCATCCCACTGAGAGGGGTCCATGGCACCGGCAATCCAAAGCAATGGCAAAGCCAAAACCAATACCCGCCAGGCTCCTGGAACAAACAGCTGCTGACCGGATCGGATAGTATGAATTATCCCAATTGCAGCTAAGACAGCCAAGGCAATCGCAAGAAATAAGAATGGTGCGCGCACAAAGGCGCCAACAACAGTAAAAACGCCAGAAACAAGGGCCCAGCCAAAAATCACATTGGCTTCCGTTAACCGATCCCGATTTGTAACAACTGCACCGAGCCCTGCCAGGCCAAGCCATAAAACAAGCGCGACGATTAAGGGAACAGCTTGATGCGGGCCGACATATATTAGTTCAAGATAACGGGACATTTATTTCTCTGTTTAAAATTGGTGGTACGAATTAAAAAAACCGCGCTCGAGGTTTTACCCCAAAACGCGGTTCTTTTATAAGCTTTTAAGCTAAAGAGTTCGTGAACGGCTTACATCATGCCGCCCATACCGCCCATGCCGCCCATATCAGGCATGGCTGGGGCGCCAGCTGGTCCAGCTTCTGACGGCTTTTCAGCCACCATCGCTTCGGTGGTAATCAAGAGACCGGCAATCGAAGCCGCATCTTGAAGCGCCGCCCGCACGACTTTGGTCGGATCAACGATACCGGCCTTCACCATGTTGGTGTATTTGTCCTCTTGGGCATCAAAGCCAAGATTGGCGTCTTTGCTTTCGAGCAATTTGCCGGCCACAACCGCACCATCAACACCGGCGTTCTCAGCGATTTGCCGCACCGGCGCTTCAAGCGCGCGGCGGACGATGCTGACACCGACCTTCTGGTCGTTGTTGTCCGGGTTGAGCTTATCAAGCGCTTTGGTCGCTCTGAGGAGAGCCACACCGCCACCTGGCACGATGCCTTCTTCGACAGCTGCCCGGGTTGAGTTGAGCGCATCATCAACGCGGTCTTTGCGTTCTTTCACTTCAACTTCGGTCGCACCACCGATATTGAGCACTGCCACACCGCCAGCCAATTTAGCCAGGCGTTCCTGCAGTTTCTCGCGGTCATAATCCGAAGAGGTTTCTTCGACTTGCGCCCGGATCTGATTGCAACGGCCTTCGATGTCTTTCTTCTTGCCGGAGCCTTCAACGATGGTGGTTTCTTCCTTGGTGATGGTGACGCGTTTAGCGGAACCCATCATGTCCAAAGTGACGTTCTCAAGCTTAATGCCGAGATCTTCTGAGATCACCTGACCACCGGTCAGAATAGCAATATCTTCGAGCATCGCTTTACGGCGATCACCAAAGCCTGGCGCTTTAACGGCTGCAATTTTTAAGCCACCACGCAGTTTATTAACCACCAATGTTGCCAAAGCTTCGCCTTCGATGTCTTCGGCCAGAATAAGCAGCGGACGGCTCGATTGTACCACGGCTTCCAAGATCGGCAGAATAGGCTGGAGGCTTGAGAGTTTGCTCTCATTGATCAGGATATAAGGGTTTTCCATATCGCAGATCATTTTCTCAGCATTGGTGACGAAGTAAGGTGAGGTATAGCCACGGTCAAACTGCATGCCTTCAACCACATCCAGGGTCGAGCCGAGACTTTTAGACTCTTCAACTGTGATAACGCCTTCATTACCGACTTTACCCATCGATTCAGCGATCATGGCGCCAATCTCAGCGTCACCATTAGCCGAGATGGTACCCACTTGGGCAATCTCTTCATTGGTGTTAACGCGCTTCGAGCGCTTGACCAGATCAGCCACCACAGCTTCAACAGCCAGATCAACACCGCGTTTGAGGTCCATCGGGTTCATGCCGGCAGCCACGGCTTTGGAGCCTTCGCGCACAATCGACTGGGCCAGCACGGTTGCTGTCGTGGTGCCGTCACCGGCAATGTCATTGGTCTTTGAGGCCACTTCGCGCACCATTTGCGCACCCATGTTCTCAAACTTGTCTTCGAGCTCGATTTCTTTAGCTACCGTGACACCATCTTTGGTGATACGCGGTGCGCCAAAAGATTTATCCAGCACAACATTGCGGCCCTTCGGGCCCAGCGTTACTTTGACCGCATCGGCCA